>DAIRFU010000057.1:0-17193 GCA_036794935.1 Kofleriaceae bacterium
CGCCGTCCAGCACCTCGCCGGCTTCGATGTCGCCTCGCGGGGCGAGCTCCACGCGCTCTCGGCCGCAGGAGGTGCGTCCCATGGCGATGCGGGGACCGCCACACCGATCCTCTCGATCGCCGATCCTTCGGGCGGCGCGATCGCGCACGCGCCGCGTCCCGGCCGCGTGATCGTTGCCTGCGAGACCGTCGACCAGGTGCGCGCGGCGCCCGCGCACGCCGAGATCGCGATCCGCATCTCCGCCTCGCTCACCGGCCGCGATCCGGCGGTCGGCGCCGTGCTCGAGGGCAGCGGCCATCGCCGCTCGCGGTTCGGCCTCGACGATCGCGCCGAGGTCGCCGCGCTGCTCCGCGCGGCCGCCGGGCGCCACGTCGGCCTCCACGTCCATCACGGTCCTGTCACCGCGACCAGCGCCGAGCGCTTCATCGCGACAGCGCGCGCCGCACTCGCGCTCGCGGACGTCGAGCCGGCTTTCATCGATCTCGGTGGTGCGTGGCACGGCATCACCGATCTCGCCGCGGCGTTCGCCGAGATCCGCGCCGCCCTGCCCTCCTCGCTCGAGATCCTCGTCGAGCCCGGCCGGCTCTACGCGCACGATGCCGGGTTCGCGACCGGCCGCGTCCTCGCCTCGCGCGAGCTGCCCGATCGTACGCTGCGCGTGATCGAGCTGTCGCGCATCTGCCACCTGCGCTGGAGCCAGGTCGATCTCGTCGCGCGTGCGCCGCGCCCCGGCGAGGGTCGCAAGGTCCAGCTCGTCGGCCCGACCTGCTACGAGGACGACACGATCGGCGAGTGGATCGTCGAGCCGGCCCAGCTCGCCGACCGCGTCGTGCTCGCGAACGTCAGCGGCTACGCGCTCGCCTGGAACACCGGCTTCGGCGGCATCCCCCCGGCGGACGTGATCTTCGTCCCGTGACCGCCGCGCAAGGTTGCGTCGAGCGCCGAAAGATCATGGAGCGCCGCGCCGGACGCACAGCCCCCGCGGCGTGACTAGCGGCCGCCCTGCTCCTCGAGCAGCTGCGCGGGATCGATGACGACCGGCTCGGAGCCGATCGGCGCGAGATCGGACTGATCGGCACGCACGCTGTTGTTGCGGCGCGGCACGCGCACCCGGACGTCCTCGGGCCAGCGCAGCGAGTACGTGAAGTAGAACGTGTTGCGATAGAACGAGGGCACGACCATGTCGCCGATCGTGTCGCCATTCTGGTACGTGAACTCGTAGCGCAGCCCGAGCGTCTGCCCGGTGCGCGGCTGCCAGCCGACCGCGAGATCGAGGCGCGCCAGGTTGAAGCGCCCGGCGAGCTCGGCGTTCGTCGGGTCGATGAGCTGCGTGCGATCGACGCCGACCGTACCGATGCCGACGACCTTCGGCGCGCGCTTGCGCGAGTCCTTGTCGAGAAACGCGAGCGGCATCGCGAACGTGACGTTGACACCGTCGGAGATCGTGTTCTGCGCGATGAACAGGTTCGGCGTGACCTGGCGCCGCGCGGTGAGCTGCGCGCGCCCCCACACGTCGGTGTATGCGGCCGTCAGGCCGAAGATCGGGAACGGCGCCGCCTCGGTGTCGCCGGTCAGGTTGTAGATCGGGTTGACGTAGACGACACCTGCGTTGACGTTCGAGCTCCACTGCTTCGTGAAGTCGTGCTGCCACAGCGCGACGGCGCGCGGGTTGAGCTGCTTGTCGAGCCGGTCGCCCATCTGGCGCAGGAACGGATCCTTCTTCTCGAGGTAGACGTACGAGCCACCGAGCTCGAGCGAGAAGTTGTCGCGGCGCAGGCGATGATCGATGCCGAACGCGGCGCCGGCCTCGAAGGACTTCGTGGTCACCGCGATATCGGGGTTCGTGTCCTCGGTCGTCGTGTAGCGCGTGAACGCACGCTGCGACAGCCGCGTGAACGTGGTCGCGATCCACGACGCGTTCTCGCTGGCGGAGACGTTGTTGCTCTCGACCCGGCCCTCGGGCTGGACGAGCAGCGGGTTCTCGTTGGCGTACGTCGAGGCCGACAGCGCGTTGATCTGGCCCTTGCTGCCGGTGGCGCCGACCGACATCTCGGAGCGCGGACCGGTCATCAGGAACGCCTTCCAGTCGGCGCGGAACGTGACGTTCGGCTTCGCGTTGCCGAAGTAGTAGAACATGTCGACTTCGGTCGTCAGCTCCTGGATCGCCCGCGGTGCGTTGTACGTGAACAGCATGCCCGGGCGGACGTCAGAGAAGACGGAGCCTCGCGGATTCGTCGCCGACCCGTTGACGTTGTCGGTGGTCGCCACGCTCCCGGCGGCGGTCGCGTGAAAGTCCAGGTTGTCCGCATATGCAGTGGCGCTCCACAGGCACCCGATCGCGACAAATCGTGGTAGCTGGCGCACGGGTGCTTTGTAGCATCGCGTGCTTCAAATCAAAGGTTCTCTCAATAGGTTGACAGACCTCACAATCCCGAGGCTTAGAATCCCCCGAGGCATCAACATGCGCAGTGATCTCGTCGAACAGCTCGAGCCGTGGTTCGCCGCTTCCCCCCGTCGCAGCATCGTCCGTGATGACGACGAGGATGAGGCTGATGATGAAGATGAATCCGACGATGAAGACGAAGATGAGGACGACGACGAGGTCGAGCCCGATGACGCCGACGAGGGCGTCGACGAGGTAGGTACCGGCTGGGGCGGCGGGGCGGCGAGCGAGGAGGAGGACGAGGACGAGGATGAGGACTGGGAGGAGGCGGAGGACGAGGACGACGACGACGACGACGACGACGACGAGGACGCCGGCGGCTGGCGCGACGGCGACAAGCCGCCGTGGGGCGCCGACGAGGACGAGGACGACGACGAGGACGAAGACGAGGACGAGGACGAGGACGAGGACGACGAGATCGCCGCGCGCGACGAGGAGGACGAGGAGGACGAGGACGAGGACGACGCCGCGATCGCACCGCCGCCGCGCCCGCGCCCCCGGCTGGTGACGGACGAGGACGAGGACGAGGACGACGAATCAGACGACAGTGAGGACGAGGACGACGAGCGCGAGTACATCGATCCCGAGGATCGTCCGCGCCGTGGCCCGATCCCGCCGCGCCCGGCGAAGCCGTTGCCGACCGGCAAGCCGGAGCCGATCCGCGTGCCGGCGCGCCCCGCGGCAGGCAGACCCGCGCCCGCGCCCGCACCTGCCCGGCCTGCACCGGCACCCGCGCCCGCCCCCGCACCGGCGAAGGCGCCGCCCGCGAAGGCACCGGCGAAGCCAGCCAGGCCCGCGGCGAAGGCGCCGGCGAAGAAGCCCGCGGCGAAGGCGCCGGCGAAGAAGCCGGCCGCGAAGGCGCCCGCCAAGAAGCCGCCCGCGAAGAAGAAGAAGTAATCGCGGTTCTAGAAGCCCTTGTAGCGGAGGAACAGGGGCAGCGCGATGAACGCGTAGCCGAACACGAGGACGGCGACCACGAGCACGTCGCGCAACGTCATGCCGATCTTCAGATCAGGCCGGTGGTGGCGCACGGCCGAGTACCACGCGCCGACGAGGCCGAAGAACAGCCAGATGACGGAGTGATACGCGAATGACAGCGTGTTGATCTGGAACGTGATGCCGGCGAGGCCGGCCATCAGCGCCATCCCCCACACCTGCGCCGCGGCCGTCCCCGGCACGTTCGCCAGCTCCTTGATCCCGAGATAGAGCGTCTTGAACGACAGGTAGAGGATCGCGACGAACAGGAACATGCCGACGATGCCGAGCTCGGCGAGGGTCAGCACGTACGTGTTGTGCGCCGTCAGGTAGTGATGGTCCGTGAACATCCGCGGGCCGACCCCGACAAACGGGTTTTGCTTGACCATCTCGAGGCCGGCGGACCACGCCTCGTAGCGCAGCAGCGTCGATTCGTGCGCACTCGAGTCGCTGCGGCCGCCGAGGACGAGCAACGGCACGGCGAGCAGGACGAGCGGGATCACGGCGCGGATCCCGAAGCGCCGGAACACGTAGACGCCGGGCACGAGCATCGCGGCGATGAGGCCGCCGCGCGAGTGCGTGAGCCACACGGTCGACAGCATGAGCAAGACACCGCCGACCATGAGCACCGCACCGCCGGTGCCTCGCTTGCGCAGCGCGAACGCGATCAGCACGGCGATGCCGGCGGCGGCGATCGTGAGCGCGACCTCGTTGGGATCGTGCAGCTCGCCCACGTAGCGCACGCGACCCTCGATCGTGTACGTGCCGAAGAAGCCGACGCGCTCGCACCGGTACTCGTAGCCAGGTTCGGCATCCGGCCCCATGCATTGCAGGTAGCTCTCGCACGGCCGGCCATCGGGCGTGCCGTCGACATCGCCGACGACGGCCTCGCCGCCGATGCACTGCTTGTCGGCGAAGCCCTGGTGCACGCACACGACGGCAATGAACGCGCACGTCGTGGCGAGCACGCCCATCACGAACTGCATCGTCCGGAAGCGCTGGATGCCGTGCGCGACCGTGCCGTAGAGCGCGAACAAGATCGCCATCTCGAGTGCGGTGTGCGGCAGCTGTGCCGGCACGTTGAACGCGATCGAGATCAAGCACCACGCGAAGAACGCGAGCACCCACGGGAGCGTGTTGACGGCGACCGGCTGCAGGCGGTGAAGGCGAACGTCGATGACGTAGCCGATCACCGCGAGCGCCGCTCCGAGGTGCAGAAACGGCACCTTCTGGAGCAGCGGCCAGAACTCCTGCGGGCGAGCCAGGATGAAGATGAGGAGGAGGCCGATGCCAGGGAGCGCGAACACGCTCGCGAACCGTAGCACCCACGGTAAACTACGCTTCCGTGAGGGAACGGCTAGCCCGCATGCTGCATCGTGCTGGCGCCCTGAAGGCGATGATGGGAGTGCGTCGCTACGCTCCCGGTCCGGCCACCGTGAGCATCCTCACCTACCACCACGTCGCGGACGAGGACACCGCATATCCGTACGACCCGGGCGTCGCGGACGCGAGCCCACAGCAGTTTCGCCGGCAGATGGAGATCCTGGCGCGCCACGGCACACCGATCGGCATCGACGAGCTGATCCGCGCAGTCGAGGGCGCGCCGCTGCCGAAGAACCCGGTGATGGTGACGTTCGACGACGGCTATCGCTCGTGCCACGACGTCGCGCTGCCGATCCTGCGCGCGGTCGGCATGCGAGCGACCTTCTTCGTCGCGACCGGCTACATCAACGACCGCAAGCTCTACTGGTGGGAGCGCATCGCGATCTGCCTGTCCCAGGCGCGTGCCGCGAAGGCGACGATCACGTTTCCGCACCTGCTCGATGTGGAGCCGCGACACCCGCGCGCGCAGAACGTGCTCACCGATGTCGTCAAGGACACACCGAACCTCGACATCCAGCGCTTCCTCGACGAGCTGTGCGCGGCATTCGGCGTCGAATGGAACGACGACATCGAGGCGACGCACGCCGGCAACCTGATCATGTCGTGGGATCAGGTGCGCGCGCTGTCCCGCGCCGGCATGGACATCGAGTCGCACTCGCGCTGGCACCGCGTGCTGCAGACCCTCGACGACGGCCTGCTGCGCGACGAGCTGGCCGGCAGCAAGCAGGATCTCGAGACGCAGCTCGGCCGGCCGTGCCGCGCGATCGCCTACCCCGTCGGCCGCCGCGTGGCGCACGTCCAGCGCATCCGCGACGCGCTCGTCGCCGCCGGCTACCGGATCGGGCTGTCGAACGCGAGCGGCGCGACCCGGATCTGGCCCGGTCCGCTCGGCGAGCTGATGCCGTGCGATCGCTTCGACATCCGCCGGGTCTCGACGGATCGCACGATGTCCGACGCGATGTATCTCACGCAGGTCGCCGTGCCGCGCCTCGCTTATATAGGGCGCCACGACGAATAATTGGATCCGCGGGCCGCGGCGGCCGAAACTTTTCGGTATGCGCGATTTTCGTCGAGTCAGTCCCCGCATCGATGTCGAGGCCATGTGCTGGGAGGTGGTGGGCGATCGCGAGACCAGCGCGCTCTTGGTCGACGTCTCGACGCAGGGCGCGCGCGTCGAGCGGCCGTACATCGGCGGCCGCATCGAGTACGAGGTGCCGCTCCAGCTCGAGGTGCCCGGCATCGACGAGGTGATGTGGGCCCGCGGCGACGTCGTCTTCGACAAGCTCGTGCCGGTGCGCGCCAACGGCGGTCCGTTCGGGCTGATCCGGCGCACCGGCTATCGGATCGCGGTCGCCGCCGCACGCGACCTGCGCCTGCTCCGCGACTACGTCTACGAGATGCATCACCGTCGCCGCGCCGCCGAGCTCGACATGGGACTCGAGCTCGCGAGCTGCTACATGCGCGGCTAGGCGCGCGCCTGGCGATAGAGGTCGAGGTACGCGTCGACCATCCGGTCGGCGCTGTAGCGATCGAGCGCGGTGTCGCGGGCGCGCTCACCCATCGTCCGCGCGAGCGGCCGATCGTCGGCGAGTGTCGCGAGCGCCCGGCGCAGCGCCGCCTCCTCGACCGGCACGAGCATGCCGGTCTTGCCTTCATCGACGACGGTCGGCAGCCCACCGACGGCCGTGGTCACGACCGGCAACCCGGCCGCCATCGCCTCCGGCACGACGAGCGGCAGGCCTTCGGTCTTCGAGGAGAGCGCGAACACGTCGAACGCGGGGATGAGCTGCGGCACGTCCATGCGCCGCCCGGTCATCACGACCCAGCGGGGCTCGCGCAGCTTCGCGATCTCGGCCTCGACCTCGCCGCGCGCGGGGCCGTCGCCCACGATCACGAGCCGTAGATCCGAGGACAAGAGCGGCGCGAGCGCGCGCACCAGCAGCGCCTGGTTCTTGTACGTGTCGAGCCGGCCGACGGTGCCGACGACCCACGCATCGCCGAGCCCGAGCTCGACGCGTGCGGACGCCCGCGCCTCGGCATCCGGGTGGTAGCGGTCGAGCCGGATGCCGTTCGCGATCGCGTGCATGCGGCCGCGCGGCGCGTCGTGCTGCAGCCTCGCCTGCTCGAACGTGGTGTCACTCACCGCGACGAACGCGTCGACGAGCTGCGCGGCGGCACGGCGCAGCAGACGGTGGCCGCGCGAGCCCGGATTGACGCCATGCTTGGTGTGGATCGCGACCGCGCCAACGAGCCGCGCCGCGGGTGCGCCGTAGATCAGCGGCAGCGGATTGTGCGTGTGCACCACATCTGCGCGGTGGCGCCTCAGTGCGCGAGCGAGCCGCGGCACGAGCGTGAGATCGATCCCGCGGCCGCGCTTGGCGACGCGGTCGACCGCGATGCCGTGCTCGCGAAACTCGTCGGCCATCGCGCCATCGGGCGGCGGTGCGAGCGAGATCACGGTGACTCGATGCCCGCGCACTTGCTGACCGATCGCGAGATCGAGCGCGACGCGCTCCTGACCGCCGACGCCGAACGACGACAGCACGTGGACGATGCTCCGCACGTGAGATCGGCTACCGCGGGGCCGTGTCGAATGGCAAGCTGAGCTGGTCATGACGGATGTTGCCGCTCCCGCTGGTGACGATGCAGTGCTCGCCTCGATCGGGATGCGCCTCGATGGTTCAGACCTCGGTCACGTGCAGGCGGCGTGCGCACGCATCGCGCGCCGGATCCACGCCGAGCGGCTGCGGGTGGTCGGCTTCGTGCCCAGCAACGACCGCGTCGCCGTGCCGCCCCTGATCGTCCACCTCGGCCTGGCGCTCTGCGACCTCACCGGCGCGACAGTCGCCGTCGTCGATGCCAACGTGCGCTACCCGGGCCTCGCCGGGATCACCGGCGGCCAGCAGACCGACTCGGGCGGCGTGTTCAGCACGCGCTGGCTGCGCGGCTCGCTCGCGCTGCTCTCCGCCCCGCGTGTCGAGCGCGCGGGTGACGTCGTGCCGCAGCTGTTCCGGGTGCTCGACGAGGGCGCGGATCTGTTCGCGCACGTGCTCGTCGATCTCACCGGGTTCGAATTGCTCGGCGAGCACGCGGCCGTCGCGGCGGCGATGGACGGGGTCGCGGTGGTGGGGCAGGCCCACCACTCACGAGAGCAAGAGCTTGTCGAGCTTGCCAGGCTGATGCCTCGCGGCCGATTTCTCGGTGTGCTGCTCGTTGGTTAGCGTGTCTAACTGTGACAGCGCCGCACGCTTGAAGGTTCGGCGCGCTTCGTGCTCTGCTTGCCGGCGATGCGTACTCTCGAGCAAGAGAAGATAGCCGTTATCGGCCTTGGCTACGTCGGCCTGCCCGTCGCGCTTTCGTTCGGCCGCAAGCTGCCGACGGTCGGCTTCGACATCCGTCAGCGCCGCGTGGACGAGCTCAAGAAGGGCCACGACGAGACGCGCGAGGTCACGGCCGAACAGCTGAATGCCGCCGAGAAGCTCGAGCTCACCGCGGATCCGGCCAAGCTCGCCGACTGCACGTTCTACATCATCGCCGTGCCGACGCCGATCGACAGCAACAACCGTCCGGACCTCGGCCCGATGATCAGCGCGAGCAGGACGATCGCCCCCCACATCAAGAAGGGCGATGTCATCGTGTTCGAGTCGACCGTCTACCCGGGCGTCACCGAGGAGGTCTGCGGTCCGATCCTCGATGAGAAGAGCGGCCTCGCGAACGGTACCGACTACTTCCTCGGCTACTCGCCCGAGCGCATCAACCCCGGCGACAAGGAGCACACGTTCGAGAAGATCATGAAGGTCGTCTCGGGCCAGAACGAGGAGACGCTCGACCGCGTCGCCCGCGTCTACGCGTCGGTCGTGATCGCCGGCGTGCACCGCGCACCGTCGATCAAGGTCGCCGAGGCCGCGAAGGTCATCGAGAACACGCAGCGCGACCTCAACATCGCGCTGATGAACGAGCTCGCGTTCATCTTCGATCGGATGGGGATCCGGACGCACGACGTGCTCGAGGCGGCCGGGACGAAGTGGAACTTCCTGCGCTTCGCGCCGGGCCTCGTCGGCGGCCACTGCATCGGCGTCGATCCGTACTATCTGACGACGAAGGCCCAGGAGCTCGGCTACCTGCCCGAGGTCATCCTCGCCGGCCGCCGCATCAACAACAACGTTGGCCCGTTCATTGCTCAGAAGTGCGTCAAGATGCTGACCTCGCTCGACGTGCCGTTGCGCAAGGCGAAGGTGGGCATCCTCGGCCTGACGTTCAAGGAGAACGTCCCGGACCTGCGCAACTCGAAGATCCCGAACATCGTCGGCGAGCTCGCCGAGTACGGCATCGATGCGATGGTTCACGATCCGCTCGGTGACCCGCGCGAGGCGCACGAGGAGTACAAGATCGAGCTCACCCCGATCGAGAAGCTCACCGGCCTCGACGCGCTCATCCTCGCGGTCGCGCACGACGAGTACATCAAGAACGTCGAGGGAATCTTCGCGCGCGTGCGCGACGGCGGCGTCGTCATCGACGTCAAGAGCGTCGTCAAGACGAAGCCACCGCGCGGCATCCGTCTCTGGAGCCTGTAAGGTACCCCCGTGAGCCGCTACGACGAAGTCTGCGCCGATCTGGTCAACTCGCCACGCCGCTGGCTCGTGACCGGCGTCGCCGGCTTCATCGGCTCGGCGCTGCTCGAGCGGCTGCTCGATCTCGGCCAGACCGTCGTCGGGGTCGATAACTTTCTGACCGGGCACCAGAGGAACCTCGACGACGTCCTCTCGATCAACCCCGACGAGCGACTCCAGTTCCAGTTCATCGAGGGTGACCTCCGCGATGCCGAGGTCGCGAACCGCGCGTGCAAGGACGTCGACATCGTGCTGCACCAGGCCGCGCTCGGCTCGGTGCCGCGCTCGATGAAGGATCCGCTCGCGTCGCACTCGCACAACGTCGATGCGTTCCTCAACGTGCTGAACGCCGCGCGCGAGTCGGGCGTCAAGCGCGTCGTCTACGCGTCGAGCTCGTCGGTCTACGGCGACCACCCGGGCCTGCCCAAGTACGAGGACCGGATCGGCAAGCCGCTCTCGCCGTACGCGGCGACCAAGCGCGTCGACGAGGTCTACGCGCAGGTGTTCCAGGACTGCTACGGCCAGCAGCTGATCGGGCTGCGCTACTTCAACGTGTTCGGCCGCCGCCAGGATCCGAACGGCCCGTACGCCGCCGTGATCCCGCGCTGGATCGCCGCGCTGCTCGAGGGCAGGCCGTGCGTGATCTTCGGCGACGGTTCGAACAGCCGCGACTTCTGTTACGTCGACAACATCGTGCAGGCGAACCTGCTCGGTGCCACCGGCGACGCCGAGGTCACGGGCACGGTCTACAACTGTGGCTGCAACGGCCGTACGGACCTCAAGCAGCTGTTCGCGATGATTCGCGACGCGCTCGCGAAGGACGTGCCCGCGGTCGCCACCGCCGAGCCGGTGTTCGAGTCACCCCGTCCTGGCGATATTCCGCACTCGCAGGCCGCGATCGACAAGATCACCGCCGCGCTCGGCTACGCGCCGACGCACCAGGTCGACGAGGGCATGGCCGAGACCGTCGCCTGGTTCGCGCAGCGGCTGGCGAAGCCTCGGAATAATGTGTAGCAGCGCGTAGGGCGTGAAGCTCGGCGCCGCTCGGGGCATAGTAGTGGCCCGTGGAACGGTCACCCGAGCTCGACGTCGACGGGCGCCCGCGCAAGCGCGCGTGGCTCGGCTGGACGATCGTGGTGCTCGCCGGCGCCGCGATCCTCGCGTCGTTCTGGTTGCGCGGTGACGACGATAGCGCCGCGGCCACCGTCAAGACGGCGCCGATCGCGCCGGTCACCGCCGCCGCCGTGACGCAGGGCTCGCTCACCGAGCGCGGCCACTACCCCGGCGAGCTCGATGCCGACGCCGCGGACATCGCCGCGTTCTACACGGGCCGGCTCGTCGCGGTCCACGTCCGGGTCGGCGACACCGTCGAGAAGGGCACCGTGCTCGCCGAGCTCGACCCGGTCGACGCGAAGGAGCAGATCGCGCAGGCACGCGCCCAGGCGACGGCCGCCGCCGCGGAGGAGCGGCGCGTACGGGTCGAGCGCGACCAGGCCCTCGCCGAGGTCAAGCGACTCGAGCCGCTCGCCCGCGACAAGCTGATCGCCGAGCTCGAGATCGACAAGCAGCGCGCGCGTGCCGCCGCCCTCGGTGCCGCCGTCGAGGCCGCCGAAGCGGGTGGCGCCGAGGCCCGCGCGAGGGTCGACGTGCTGAAGCGGCGCGTGGTCGAGAGTCACGTACGTGCTCCATTCGCCGGGCGGATCGCCGAGCGCTACGTCGATCCGGGCGCGATCGTGCAAGCCGGTGCACGGCTCGTCCGGCTCGTCCAGGCCGCGCCGCTGCGCGTCCGCTTCGAGGTTCCCGAGCAGGATGTACCGGCGATCTCGCCGGGCACCTCGGTCCACGTGATCACGAAGGCGCAGCCCGATGCGGACGGTGTGCTCGCGAAGGTCACCGGCATCGGCAGCGAAGTCAGCCGCGAGCGCCGCGTCGCGATCGCCGAGGGGTTGATCGAGGATCCGCCGCCCGGCTGGCTGCCCGGTATGTACGCGGAGGCCGTCGTCGATCGCCGCACGCTCGACCACGCGACGATCGTGCCGTCCATCGCGGTGCTGTCGCGCCTGCAGTCCGACGGCCGCCTGCTCACCGGCGTGTTCGTCGAGACCGGTGGCCTCGCACACTGGGTTCCGGTCAAGGTCCTCGCGCGCGAGGGTGACCGCGTCGCGATCGAGGGCGATGTCGCGGCGGGCGCGCGCGTGCTGGTCGGCGGTCACGTCGATCTGATGGACGGCAGCCGGGTGCGCGTCGCGGGCACGGGTGCGGAGCTGCAGTGAGCCTGCCGTCGCTCTCGGTGAAGCGTCCCATCGGGGTCGCGATGCTCGCCATCTCGCTCTGCATCCTCGGCGCGATCGCGGTCGACCGGCTGCCCGTGGACCTGTTGCCCGAGGTCGACTTCCCGCGCATCACGATCGTGACGACCTACGACGGCGTCGGGCCGCAGGAGATCGAGAACCTCCTGACGCGGCCGATCGAGCGCGCGGTCTCGACGATCGACGGCGTCACCGCGCTCGAGGGCCAGTCCGCCGAGGGGCTGTCGCGGGTCCAGCTCCAGTTCGACTGGGGCGTCGACCTCGACACCGCGGTCAACGACGTCCGCTCGCAGCTCGATCGGATCCGCGCGCAGCTGCCCGAGGATGCGGACCAGCCGGTCGTGCTCAAGTTCGACATCTCGGCGACGCCGATCGCGACGCTCGGGCTCAGCGGTGCCGGCGATCCGCGGCGGCTCCGCTATCTCGCCGACGAGATCCTGACCCGGCGGCTCGAGCGCATCCACGGCGTGGCGTCGGTGCGGGTCAACGGCGGCCGCGTCCGCGAGCTGCACGTCGAGCTCGATCTCGCGAGCCTCGTCGCGCTCGGCGTGACCGGCGATCAGGTCGTGCAGGCGCTCGCCCGCGACAACCACAACGTGTCGGCGGGCGACATGACGGAGTCGGGCAAGGAGGTGCTGATCCGCACGGTCGGCGAGCTGACCTCGGTGCACGACATCGAGGACGTGCTGGTCACCCGGCGCAGCGGGCGGTCGACCGACGGCCGCGATCTGCCGAACGCGAACGGGCGCCCGGTGTTCGTGCGCGACGTCGCGAAGGTGACCGATACGTTCCAGGAGCTCAAGAGCGAGCAGTGGATCGACGGCAAGCCCGGCATCACGATGCGCGTGTCCAAGCAGGCCGGCGCGAACACGGTCGCCGTCGTCGAGCAGCTGCGCGCCGAGATCGCCCAGATCAATGCCGAGTACCTCGGCCGCGCGCGCGTGATCGTGGTCCACGAGAGCGCCGCCTTCATCAAGAGCTCGATCACGAACGTCCGCGAGAGTGCGCTGCAAGGTGCCGTGCTCGCGGTGCTCGTGCTGCTCGTGTTCCTGCGCAGCATCCCGGCGACCTTCGTGATCAGCGTCGCGATCCCGTTCTCGATGCTCGCGACGTTCGCGCTGATGTACTTCGCGGGCTACTCGCTCAACCTGATCTCGTTCGGCGGGCTCGCGCTCGGGATCGGGATGCTCGTCGACAGCTCGATCGTCATCCTCGAGAACATCTATCGCAAGCGCGAGGCCGGGATGTCGCCGCAGGACGCGGCGATCGAGGGAGCGCGCGAGGTCGCGGCGCCGGTGATCTCGGGCGCGCTGACCACGATCGCCGTGTTCGCCCCCGTGCTGTTCCTCGCCGGCTTCACCGGCGTCTTCTTCGCCGAGCTCGCGATGGTCGTCGTGTTCTCGAACATCTGCGCGCTCGTCGTCGCGCTGACCGTCGTCCCGGCGCTCGCCGCCCGCCTGCTCGTGCGGCCGCCGCGCGCCAGGCAGACCGGCAGCCTCGTGAAACATCTCGAGCGCGCGTTCGGTGTCCTCGACGAGGCCTACGCGCGCGCGCTGCGGTTCTGCCTGCGCAACGGGCCGCTCGTGCTCGTGGCGTCGGTCGTGATCGGGCTCGGCGCCGTGCGCCTCGCGTCCGTGGTGCGGGTCGAGCTGATGCCCGAGACCGACGAGGGCCTGATCGATCTCGACTTCGAGATGCCGGTCGGCACGCCGGTCGAGCGCACGCAGCAGGTCGTCCACGAGCTCGAGCGCCGGATTCGCGCCGTGGTGAAGCCCGCGGAGATCGCGAACATGGTCAGCTCCGCAGGTCCGGACAACCCGTACCGGCCGGGTGGTGGTCACGAGGGCGAGGTCGAGGTCACGCTGGTGCCGGTGTCGCAGCGCGAGCGCAGCGGCTCGACGATCCTGGCCGCGATGCGCGACGCGACGAGCGGCCTGCCCGATGTCTCGATCCGGATCCGCCAGCGCACCACGAACCCGCTGCAGCGGTTCATGCGCGGCCGCCAGGGCGAGCGCCTCGTCGTCGAGATCCGCGGCCACGATCTCGATACCGCCGCCGCGCTCGGCAAGCGGGTCTCGGCCGCGATGAAGAATGTGCCCGGCATCGCCGACGTCCGCGTCGATCGCGTCGAGGGTCTCGAGGAGCGCACGATCTCGGTCAACGCGTCCACCGCCGCCGACCTCGGCCTCACGCGCGCCGACATCGCCCGCACGCTCGAGACCTACGTGCTCGGCAGGGTCGCGACGCGGCTACGCGACGGAGGCGACGAGTACGACATCCGCGTGATGCTGCGCGAACCGGATCGCGCGTACACCGCGCAGCTCGGTGCGCTGCCGATCCTGTCCGCGCGTGGCGTGGTCCCGCTGTCGTCGGTCGCGCGCATCGGCGTGCAGCGCGGGCCGGGCTCGATCGAGCGCGAGGGCCAGGAGCGCGTGCTGTCGATCATCGCGGGTGTCGGCAACCGGCCGCTCGAGGACATCATCGGCGACCTCGAGCCCGTGCTCGCCCAGATCCAGCGGCCGGCCGGATTCTCGATCGTGATCGGCGGCGAGGCGCGCGAGCAGGCGGCCACCTTCGATGGCCTCGAGGTCGGTGCCGTGCTCGCGATCCTGCTCGTGTTCGCCGTGATGGCCGTGCAGTTCGAGTCGCTGCGCTATCCCCTGCTCGTCATGATCGCGGTGCCGTTCGGCTTCGTCGGTGTGGTCGCCACGCTCGCGATCACCGGCACCACGTTCAGCCTCAACGCGTTCCTCGGCGCGATCGTGCTGGTCGGTATCGCGGTCAACAACGCGATCGTGCTCGTCGATGCGGCGAACCTGATTCGCGACGAGGAGGGCCTCGACACCCACGCCGCGATCGTCGAGGCCGGCCGACGCCGCCTCCGCCCGATCCTGATGACCACGCTCACCACCGTGCTCGGCATGCTGCCGCTCGCGCTCGCCCTCGGCGAGGGCTCCGAGATCCAGGCGCCGCTCGCCCGCGTCGTGCTCGGCGGCCTGCTCGTGGCGACCCTGATCACACTCTTTCTCCTCCCGGTCCTCTACGCCGTCACCGAGCGCCGCCGGCCGGCCAAAAGGTGATGGCCCGCGCATCCGTGCGCTAGGATAGCTCCCGTTGCGCTTGATCCCGATCATCGTGCTGTGGCTCGTCTCGAGTACCGCCGCCGCGGCGCCCAGGAGCGTCGGGCTGCTGGTCACCGGCCACTACCTCAAGGGACCGACGCAGAAGGAGGCCACGCGCTGGCTGCGCGACCACGATCACGACGTCGTGCTGCACGCGCTGCCCAAGGAGGCGGTCAAGACGCTGCTCGACTGCTTCGTGCTCGACGATCCGAAGTGCGGGCGCGGCCTCATCGATGCCCGCGCGTCGACCGAGAGCTTCGTGTCGATCCGCGTCGACCTCGTGTCCAAGAAGGATCGCGACATCCGGCTGACCGTCGACTGGTTCGTCAAGGGACGCAGTCCGGTGACCGCGCGGCGCACGTGCGAGGACTGCACCGAGGCCGTGCTGCGCACGACTCTCGACGCCATGCTGCTCGATCTCGCGAAGATGAATCCCGGCTTCCTGGGCCGGCTCAAGGTCACGTCGTCGCCGCCGGGCATCACCGTGCTGCTCGATAACGAGACGATCGGCGTCACGCCCGTCGAGCGCGACGTCACCGCCGGGACGCACGAGGCGCGCCTCGTCAAGGATGGCCGGATGGGTGCCGAGAAGACCGTCAAGGTCGAGTCGGGTGCGCTCGCGGAGATCCGGCTCGAGGCACCGCCCGAGGGTGGCATCATCGATTCGCCGCACCATCGTTCGCGCGCCCTGCCCTACACCCTGATCGGTGTCGGGCTCGCTGCCGTCGTCGCCGGTGGCGCCATGTATTACTTCGGTGGCCCGAAGGACGACGAGCTCGAGTATCGCGACTACCGGACTCCCGGCATGATCATCGCCGGTGCCGGCGGCGTGCTCGCGATCACGGGTGTGATCGTGATCCTTGCGACGCGGGGCGACTCGGGGCCCACTGTGACTGCGACGGCCGGTGGCGGTGCCATCGGGTGGACCGGGAGGTTTTGATGCGGAGCCTGTTACTCGCGATGTTGCTCGTTGGTTGCACGAAGGAGAACCCGGACTTTTGCCCGAACCATCCCGATGACCCGCGCTGTGGTGGGATGGGCAGCGATGCCGGCGTCGACTCCGACGGTGATCCGCGCGATGCACCGCCCGACGCGCCGGCCTGCTTCGGCAGCGGCCCTTTCGAGGTTTGCCCGATGGGTGCGGCCACCGGCACGAAGACGCTCAGCGGTGCGATCGATACCAGCGCCAACGGCACGATGTGCAACACGGCCCAGCTATGGAATGGCACCGGCCAGACGAGCTCGTGCTTCATCGTCGCCGAGTCGATCACGGTGCAGAACGTGACCGTCACCGGCAACCGCCCACTCGTGCTCGTCGCGACCGGCGAGATCACGCTGACCGGTCAGCTCGACGCAGCCAGCCACGTCGCGCCGCCCAGCGAGGGTCCCGGCGCGCTCGATCCAGGTACGTGCGGCACCTTCGGGACCATCCCGAACGGCATTCCCGCCGGCGGAGGAGCGGGGGCGAGCTTCGCGAGTGGCGGCGGTCCCGGCGGTGCGGGCGGCAGCGCAGGCAACAACGCCACCGCGGGTGGCACCGGATACTCGCCATTTCTCGCCACACCGCCAGGTGCGCTGCGCGCCGGCTGCCGTGGCCAGACCGGCGGCACGGGACAGGGCTCGGGTGGCACGGGAGGGTTCGGTGGCGGTGCCGTCTACCTCGTCTCCGGCACGCGGCTCACCCTTGGCGCCGCCGCGATCATCAACGCGTCGGGCGCGGGTGCGGCGCAACCGGGCAAGACGGGCGGTGGTGGCGGCGGCGGCTCCGGCGGCATGGTCCTGCTACACGCGCCGGACGTCACGATCGCGCCCGGCGCGATCGTCGTCGCGAACGGAGGCGGTGGTTCGACCGGCGGCGACGACAATGGTGCCGGCACCGGAACGCGTGGCAACGATCCGGATCCCGCGAACCCGACGAGCGCCGCGCCGACGGTCACCGGTGCGGGCGGCAGTGGTGGAGGCGGCTTCGCGGAGGGCAGCACTGCAACCAGCGGTGGACCTGGACTCTCGGGTGAAGGCGGCGGTGGCGGCGGCGGCGGCGGTGGCTACATCCAATCGAACCAGCCACTGACAAACGCAACTGTTTCGCCGGCAGCCAACGTCGTGCTCTGAGGTGGGCTTGCGCCAGCATGCTGCCAGGCGCGAGGCGTGGCGCAGAGTGCGAGAGGCCGCGCGGGCGCCGCGTGGTTTGGCCTGCTCGTGTGCTTGATGGTGATGCGAGCGGCGAGCCGTCTCGTACCCACGTGGGTATTCCATCGCGGCGCGTCTTGTTGCTGCCGGGGCGAGCCGTCTCGTACTAGCGTGGGTCGTCGATAGTGGTGCGCGTTGTTGTTGCGGGGGCGAGCCGTCTC
>DAIRFU010000514.1:0-5226 GCA_036794935.1 Kofleriaceae bacterium
GCGAACGGCTCGCCGTACGATCCGGATCGGGACGCCGCGGGGCGGCGCGATGCAACGATCAGCGTCGTCACGCTCGGCGTCGGTGCCGCGGCGGTGGTCGCCGGTGGCGTGATGTATTTCCTCGCCGCGCGCAGTGACACGCAGTCGACCGCGACGGCACGGCTGCGCCTGATCCCGAACGTGGGCGCCGAGCAGGCCGGGCTCACCCTGGACGTGAGGTACTAGTCATGCGCCATCTGATCTTCATGGTCGCGCTCGCAGGCTGCTACGCCCCGAGCTACGGCAACGGCGACCTCGCGTGCGCGCCCGACGGCACGTGTCCCGACGGCCTCGCGTGCAACCCGGGCGACCAGCGCTGCTACGTCGCGGGCGAGGCGCCGGTCGACGCGGCGCCGGATGCCGTCGTCGAGGATGTTCCGCCCGTCGCGATCACGTTCCCGGTCGATGGCAGCACCACGGCCGCGGATGTGGCCGTGACGTTCACGAGCACGGCAGCCGCCGACTTCACGTTCGAGTGCACGATGGATGAGGACACCGCGCCGTGCACGTCGGGCAAGGCGTACACGCTCGCGTCCGGAAGCCACACGTTCGCGGTGCGCGCGGTGGGCCCGCTCGGAACGAAGGGCGCCGCGTCCGAGGTGACGTGGACCGTCGATACCCGGGCCGCGACGATCACGATCGACGGCAACCCGCCTGACATGGCGTACACGACCGCGAAGGCCGCGAGCTTCACGTTCGCGGCCGAGCCGCCCGATCTGGTCGAGCTGGCGTGCAAGGTCGACGGCAATGCGTTCGAGCCGTGCGTGTCGCCGCAGGCGCTATCCAGCCTCGCCGAGGGTCCGCACACGTTCACCGTCCAGGCGACGCGTCTCGGCGTGGTGACGACGGCGGCGCGGACCTGGACCGTCGACTCGATCGCGCCGGCGAGCCCGACGTTCTCCGGGACACCGACCGGCGGCCTCGTCAACACGAAGTCGGCGAGCTTCACGTTCTCGGCGACCGACGCGAACACGATCACGTACCAGTGCAGCCGTGACGGTGCGTCGTACGCGGCGTGCACGAGCCCGCAGACGTTCACGGTAGCGGGGGACGGCGCCCACTCGTTCGCGGTGCTCGCGCACGACCCGGCGGGCAACACGACCGTCCTGGGTGTGGTGGGCTGGACCGTCGACGCCACGCCGCCGACGACGACGCTCTCGCAGGACATCCTGTCGGCGACGAACCAGACGGCCGTGACCTTCACGTACGCGAGCTCGGAGTCGGGCGGCTTCGCGTGCACCCTCGACGGCGTCGCGCGCACGTGTACCGGGACCTCGCACGCGCTCTCCGGCCTCGCGCTCGGCACGCACACGTTCGAGATCGCGGCGCGCGATCCGGCCGGCAACCTCGATCCCACGCCGGCCAGCCACACGTTCGCGGTGACCACGAACCCGCTGCTGCGCTACGCGTTCGACGGCAACCCGAACAACAGCGGCGCCATCGCGAACACGCCCGTCGACTTCAACGGGACCGGCTCGAACGTCACGTACACGAGCGGCAAGTTCGGGGTGGGCGTGCGGTTCGCGAGCTCGAGCTCGAGCTACGTGATGTTGCCGACGAAGACCCTGACCGATACTGGCCACCCGTTCACCGTCTCGGTCTGGTGGTTCGAGCAGAGCGTGGTCAACTCGTCGACGCTGATCAACTTCGGGGCCCAGTACGCGCTCGAGTCGTATCACGGCGCCGGTGGCGGCCCGTACCTCACCAGCTGCGTGACCTCCGTGGCCTGCGGCAGCTTCCCGTATGACGTCGGCCAGTGGAACAACCTGATCTATCGCTACGCCGGTGCCGGCTCGAACGTCGACCTCTACCTCAACGGCGTGAAGCAGGTCACGTTGACGGGCGTGCCCGGTGACCTGTTCGCCGGGTTCGCGAACGCGACCGTCGGCACGAGCTCGAACATGTTCGTGGACGAGATCCGGCTCTACGATCAGGTGTTCACTGACGCAGTGCAGTGTACGAGGGTCCTCGGCGGCACCTACAGCGGAACGACCTGCACGCCTCCGTGACGCCCTGCCGGGGCGGGGACCGCCGATGTGACAGGATCTTGTCATGACGTAATGACACACTCATTGGTCGCGTTCGGGCGCTGGTTGCGAGACTGTCCCGGGCGATGCGACCTTCATTGGCGTCCTTACGAGCCGAGCTGCGCGGGGCCGGCGTCTTCGAGCATCGAGAGCTCCGTAGCTGGTTCGAGCTCGCCTGCCTGCTCGTCGTGCTCGCCGGCTGCCTGGTCGCGATGGCGGTGTTCGGATGGGTCGCGTGGCTCGTCGCGCTGCCGATCGGCGCGGTGGTGACCACGTCGGCCGTGATGCTGGCGCACGAGGGCAGTCACCGCAGCTTCTCGTCGTCGCCGGCGCGCAACACGCTGGTCGTGTATCTGCTGTTCCCGCTGCTCGGCGGCCTGGGCGCCCTCTACTGGCGCAACAAGCACGACCGCGAGCACCACGCGCATCCCAACGTCGAGGGCGCCGATCCGGATATCCGTCCGTTCCCGTTCGTGTCGTCGCGGCGCGATCACGAGGCCTGCGGCCCCACGCTGCGCTGGTTCCAGCGCAACTGCCAGCGCTGGCTGTTCTGGCCGATGGCGACGCTGATGGCGATCGGCATGCGGCGCTCGTCGATCCTCTACCTGCTGCGCTACCGCAACAAGCGCGAGCGGGCGTGGCGCCTCGACGTCGCGTGCATGATCGGGCACTACGTCGGCTGGCTCGTGATCCCGAGCCTCGTCTGGGGCCCGCTCGTCGGATTCGCCGTGTACCTGCTGCTGTGGGGCGGCGTCGGCGTGTGCCTGTCGCTCGTGTTCGCGCCCGCGCACATGGGCCTGCCGATCCGCGGCGAGCGCAACCACGACTGGCAGCACCAGCTCGAGACCACGCGCAACCTCGAGATGCCGCCGTGGCTGTCGTTCTTCTTCATCGGCCTGAACTATCAGGTCGAGCACCACCTGTTCCCGAAGATCCCGCACCAGCAGCTCCCCCGCGCGGCGCGCATCACGGCGGCGTGGTGCAAGCGGCACGCGGTGCCGTATCACTCCGAGCCGTACCTCGTCGCGCTCGCGGATGCCGCGCGCTTCATGGCCGACGCCTGGGCCCGCGACGCCGAGTCCGCCGAGCTCGTCCGCCTCGCTAGCTGACGCGGCAGTCGGGCTGCGCGGTGCCGATCTTCGACAGCACCACCTGGTAGAGCTGGCCATCGCGCGACCGCGACGCGCCCGCCGCGGCGAGCAGGTAGAACTTCCACATCAGGTAGAACTTGCGGTCGTAGCTGCCCGCGATCTCGCTGTAGGTGCGATCGAAGTTCTCCCACCAGGCCATCAGCGTCGGATCGTAGTCCGGGCCGATGTTGTGGAGATCCTCGACGACGAACAGGCCCTCGACCGCGCGGCCGATCTGCGCGAGTGACGGTGCGACCGCGTTCGGGAAGATGTACTTCTCGATGAACGGTGTGCCGTGGCGCAGGCTGCGGTTGTTCGCGATCGTGTGGACGAGCGCGATGCCCTCCGGCGCGAGGCAGCGATCGATCGTCTGCATCATCTCGCGGTGATTCTTCGGCCCGACGTGCTCCATCATGCCGATCGACACCACGCGGTCGAACGTGCCCTGGACGTCGCGGTAGTCGCAGATCCGCAGCTCGACCGGCAGGTGCTTCCAGAGCTGGCTGCCGAGCGATGCCTGATCCTTCGACAGCGTCACGCCGAGCACCGTGCAGCCGTACTTCTCGGCCGCCCAGCTCGCGAGCCCGCCCCAGCCGCAGCCCAGATCGAGCACGCGCATGCCGGGCTGGAGCCCCAGCTTGCGACACACGAGGTCGAGCTTGGCCTCCTGCGCCTCGGTGAGCGTCTTCGCGTGCTTCCAGTACGCGCAGGTGTAGACCATGCGCGGGTCGAGCATGCGCGTGTACAGATCGTTACCGATGTCGTAGTGCGCCTCGACCGAGGCGCTCGAGCGCGTCTTCGCCTGCAGGTTGAGCAGCAGCGCCTTCACCGTCAGCGCGCGCATGCGCCAGCTGCCCGTGATCTTCTGCTTGAGGTTCGCGCGCATGATCTTGTCGATCGTGACGTCGAGCGCGTCCGTCTCCCACCACTCCTCCATGTACGACTCGCCAAACCCGACCGACGCATCGCGGATCACGCGCTCGTAGAAGCGCGGATCGTGCACGCGCAGATCGCCCGGCCTGCCGCCGCCGATCTCGATGTCCGCGAGCCCGAACAGCTCGCGCACGATCGCCTCGGCATCCGACGACCGCTTGAGAGGCGCCAGCCGGAGCGGCGCCATGACACGGTCGAGCAGCGACCTCGGGGAGTGGGTATCCATCGCGCCTCAGTCTCACGGACCAGGGGGCTGGCACAAGCGCCGATGAGCATGCCTCGCCGGGGGCGGTCCGGCCATTGCCAACCTAGCGGAACACCATCAGGTGGCGCTGCCAGCTGCCCGGCGGGGCCGCCGCCCGGATCGCGGCGAGTGCCTGGTGAACCGGCTCGCCGGCATCGATCCGCCGGTGCAGCTCGTCGAACACCGCGCGCGCCTCGCCGTCCGGAATCTCGACGTCGGCGGCGATCACCGCGTGGGCGCCCGCCGCCAGGAATGCATCGGGAAGGCTCCACCGCGTCTGGTAGTACGCCGCCACCGTCGCCGCCCGGCAGGCGCCGAGCACGACGATCGGCGCGCGCGCGAGCTTGGCCTTCCGCAGGGCCGCTGCGTGCAGCGTGTACGTGCCGTCCGCATCGGGCGAGAGCGCGAGGAACGCGGCGTCGTCATCTGCCGCCGACACGATCCCGTGCGCGTGAATCTCCGCGTACGTCGCGTCGCGAAGTGCTGCCAGCACGCGCGACGGCGTCGCGTCGTTGCCCGTCAGCGTGCGATCGAAGTGCGCGGCCGATGGACCCAGTGGGCCCAGCGGTGGCAGCGACGGATCGGGAGGACGCGGCGACGCGATCTCGACCGCGCGATGCGGCCCCGTCGACGCGGCGACCGGCGGCGCGTCGCCGACGAAGAACCACGGCAGCTCCGCTGGCAGCAGATCGGCGCGGCCGTGCAGTGGCTGGCGCGCATCGACCGCGATCTCCGTGCAGCCCGCGAGTGCTGCCGCGATCGATGCAGGCACGATGACCTCGTCCGCGAGCTTTTCGGGTTCGATCGAGCGGTGGTTACCGACGACGCCGGCGCCGGTACGAGCGGCGACGGT
>DAIRFU010000515.1:0-5224 GCA_036794935.1 Kofleriaceae bacterium
ACTTCTGGCGGCACACCGGATCGGTGCCGACGTTGTCGAGGAACTGGATGTAGCGGTTCTCCGGCGACTGGACGGCATCCTCGGGATAGTCGATCGGCGCGACGAACGCGACGGTCGCGTCGACGTCGTCGGGAAAGAACCGGCGGTGGAACAGCGAGGTCATGCCGCCCTTGCTCGCGCCCGTCGTCAGCCACTTGTTGGCGGCGTAGATGCGCGCCTTGAGCGCCTCGGTGATCTGGTGCTGGTCGGCGGCGGCCTGCCGGATGTCGAGCTTGGTCCAGTCGGCGGGCTCGGGCCGCGATGGCCCGAAGTAGCGGTACTCCATCGAGAGCTGGTTCGCGTCGGTCAGGACCGCGATCTGCGTGCGGCTGCCACGCGTCGACACGAAGTAGCCGCTGTTGTAGACGACGACCGGCGCGGCGTAGGCGCGGTGCAAGAGCGTGAGGCGCTGCTGGAAGTGGGGACCTGCCGGATCGTCGTGGTCGACCGGCTGGTCGTAGTCCATGACGAAGAAGCGGTAGCCCTCGAGCATCGTGGACTCCTCGGTGACCGACAGGCCGGGAATCGCACGCAGCTCGTCGAGGATGTCGCCGAGCGGCCCGTCGGGCGCATCGGCAGGCACGTCCGGCGTCCCCGCATCGGGCGGTTGCGCCGACTTCGAGTCCCCACATGCGAACAGCACGACGAGGCCGAGCATCCAGATCCGCACGGGGTCTGGGTAGCACGCGCCCCGGGCGCCCTTGCAGCCTGCCCTCGATCTTCGCCTAACGCGCACTCGCTCGCGCGAGGCCGCGATGACTCAGTCGTCGGCGAGCGCGACGGCGGCCCGCACCTGATCGACGGTGTGATCCTGCCAGTGCTTGACGAGGTTCGGGCTCGTCGTCAGCGTGCGTGACTCCATGCGATCGACGCACACGATGCCGCGCAGGTGATCGACCTCGTGCTGGAGGATCCGCGCGTACCAGCCGGTCGCGACCTTGACGACGCGTCGCCCGTTCTCGTCGAGCGCCTCGACGCGGACCTTGCGCGCGCGCGGCACGACCATGCTGAAGCCGTCGAAGCTGAGGCAGCCTTCGAACGCGGCGACGACCTCGTCGGTGCGGATCGTGACGGTCGGGTTGACGAGCACGTGAAACGGCACGCTCTCGCGCTCGCGCGCGGCGAGCTCCTCGGCCGAGAGCTTCGCGTGATAGGCGGGTGGATCTTCGATCACGACGAGCTGGATCGACTCGCCGATCTGCGGCGCGGCGAGCCCGACACCAGGCGCGGCGCGCATCGTCTCGCGCATGTCCACGATGAGCTGCTGGATGCGCGTTGATGCCAGCTCCTCGAGCGAGAGCGGGCGCGCGCGCTGGCGCAGGACGGGATCGCCGACCTGCACGATCTCGAGTGGGGTGCGCGGCTTGGTCGCCATGCCCGTTGGTACCGCACCCCGGGCCGCCGCGGAAATGGCGGCGTGCTCAGTGGATCGCGGTCGAGGTCGGCGGCGCGAGGAGCAGCTCCTCCTTGGCGACGTGGAGCACCAGCACGCTGCGCAGCTTGCCGATCATCTCGAGGCCGCGATCGGAATCGGCTCGGTCGAGCGCACTCGCGACCGAGGCCACGAGCTCGCGCAGACTCGTGTGCTCGCGCCGCACGGTCGCCATCGCGCCCGGCAGCGATGTCTCGAGCAGCTGGTACGCGAGCGCGAGAGTCCGCTCCTCGCGATGGATGTAGTGATCGAGCTTGAGCGCGAACTCGGCCAGCTGGAGGCACGCGAGCATGTGGTCGCCACCGTGCAGAGATTGCGCGAGACGCGCGAGCTCCTGGTCCAGCTGTTCGTGATCGTCAGCCATGCAGCGTGCTGTTGCAAACGATGTGCGGTGACCGCGAGCGCCAGCAACTGCCGGGCCGGAGCCGGCGGAGGCGTCACGCAGGACCGAAACCGGTCTTCGCTGGCGTTCTCATTTCGAGCCGCCGGTTGTCGGCCCGATAACAGCTGCGCGTGACGCGCGCGCCCTTACTGGCCGAAGCTGCGCACGATCTTGACGAGCTCGGCGACGACCTCCGGCTTGTCCTTGAACTGCGGCGACGCGGGCATGAGCGGGCTCTTGCCCACGGAGGCGCCGCCGCCGAGGATGATCGCCTTGATCTGATCGTCGGTGACGCTCGCCTGCCAGGCCTTGTCCGTGTAGTTGCGCGGCTTGGGGTCGAGCGCTGCGGCCGCGGGTCCATCGCCGGTCCCGCTGGTTCCGTGGCAGCTCGAGCACAGCGTCTTGAAGGTCGCCTGGGCTTCTTCCACGGGGGTTTGCGCCGGTGGGGGCGTCGGAGCCGCCTGCGGCGTCGGCGCGGTTTCCGGCGCCGGTTCCGGGCTCGGCTCGGACTTCTTTTCGGAGCAAGCGGCTGCAAGGATAAACAGGAAGATCGTTGCGAAACGGATCATGCGCGCGGCCGGATGCAAGAGGTGCTCCGCTCCCTGGCGCCACGCTTGCTACAGCGCACAGCACGCAATGTCGAAGTTGCTCTTTCTCCCCCATGCGACGGGCAACCGCATCTGGACCCGAAGGCAGGCCGCGACCCCGGTCGGCCGTCAGCGCGTCGCGATCGAGCAGCTCTTGCACGACGCCTGCGCGGTGGTCACCGATGAGGCGCGCGCACGGTCGCTCTCGATCGTGGTGGTGCCGATGACCGACGAGGTGCGCGTCCACCGCACGCAGGTCGTGCTCGTGGTCGCCGCGCTGCTGCGGACCGCGATCCGCGCGACCACGTCCGGAGCGCGCGTCGCGGTCACCGGCCAGCCGATCGAGCGCCAGCTCGTGATCTCCGTCTACGACTCCGGGCCCTCGCGCGAGCCGATCGGCCGGTTTGGTCCGGTGATCCGCGAGACCGTCGCGGCACTCGGCGGGAAGATCTGGGGTGCGCCCGCGCCACACGGCAACGTGGTCATGTTCTCGCTGCCCCTTGGCGACGACGGCCATTAAGGCTGTCACGTTTCGGCCCGCTTCCTGCTCCATTGAGTACCGGGACATCCGTGCCCGCTGGAGAAGAAGATGAAAGCTCGTCGTTTTGCGATGGTCGTTGCTGCTGTGGGTCTCTTGACCGCGGCCGCGTGCAAGAACAAAGAAGCCGACAAGGCCCCGCCGCCCGGCACGCCGGCGGTCACCGAGCAGGGTTCGGCCGCCCCTGCCCCGGAGCCCACGCCGCCTGCCGGCGCCGCACTCTCGGACGCCAAGATTGCGGCCATCGTGGTCGCCGCGAACCAGGTCGATATCGATGCCGGCCAGCTCGCGGTCAAGAAGGCAAAGAATCCCGAGGTGAAGAAGTTCGCCGAGCGAATGATCACCGACCACACGGCGGTCAACAAGTCGGCCACCGATCTCGTCACGAAGCTCGGCGTCACCCCCGAGGCGTCGGACATCAGTGACTCGCTCACGGCCGGAGGCCAGGCGAAGCGCGACGAGCTCGACAAGCTCGAAGGCGACGCGTTCGACAAGGCCTACGTCGACAACGAGGTCGCGTATCACGAGGCCGTGATCAGCGTGCTCCAGAAGCAGCTGATCCCGTCCGCCCAGAACCAGGAGCTCAAGGACGCGCTCGTCGGCGTGCAGCCGGCGTTCGATGCGCACCTGCAGCACGCAAAGAAGATCCAGGAGGCGCTTGCGAGCGGCGGTTCGGCCGCACACGCGCACGCCGAATGATGCTTCGCGCCGCAGCGCTCGGTCTCGCCCTGCTCGGCTGCAGTACGCCCGAGCCGAAGACGTATCAGGTCGAGATCCGCGGCATGCAGTTCGTCCCCGCCGAGCTGACCGTGAACGTCGGCGATACGATCGTGTGGACGAACGAGGACGTGGTCCCGCACACCGCCACGTCGGGAGTCGCGGCGCCGATCAGCTTCGACTCGAAGGAGCTCGCGAGCAAGCAGACGTGGCAGCTGACGGTGACGGCATCGGGCGAGTACGCGTACGCGTGTACGTACCACCCGACGATGACCGGCAAGCTCGTCGTGCGCTGACCTGACTCAGGTCGACGGCTCGAGCTGCATCCGCGCGATGCCGGGTTCGGACTCGAGCGCTGCGATCAGCCGCGTCTCACCGTCGCCCCGTGGCAGGCGCACCGCGAGCGTCAGGTGCGTGCGCGTGCCCGAGGCCTCCTTGTTCCACCCTTCGACGCTCGGCAGCAGATCGAGACTCGAGAGCTTGGCGACGAGCGCCTCGGTCGAGATCGCGCCGTCCGCGAGCGTGAGCACGAGCCGGCGGCGAACGCGATCGTCCTTGTCCTCGAAGCGACGCAGGAACGTGAGCGCGGCGACACCGATCACGGTCGCCGCGAGGCTCTCGACGTACATCCCGCCGCCCGCGCACAGGCCGATCGCGGCGACCAGCCACAGACCCGCGGCCGTCGTGAGGCCCTGGATCGTCACGCCGGTGCGCAGGATCGCGCCGCCGGCCAGAAAGCCGATACCGGACACGACCGATGCGGCGATGCGCGAGCCGTCGATCTCGGTGAAGTCGCCCGGGTGGTAGTCCTGGTAGTACGCGAGGTGCGTGGACACGACCATGAATGTCGCCGAGGCGAGCGCGACGATCGCATGGGTCCGCAGGCCGGCGGGTCGGCCATGGATATCGCGCTCGTAACCGATGACGCTACCCAGCGCGGTCCCCACGAGAATGCGGACGATCAGCTCGACCTCCTGGCTCAACTCTTGATCTCCGGTACATGCGAGTGCATCGGTCGATGCTCCGCTGGTCGGCGAGAATGTCAAGAACCGAGCTAGCGCATCGAGAAGTTCTTGAGCCCGAGCTCCTTCGCGCGGTCGATCACGCCGATCAGGCGAGAGGACGGCACGCCCTTGTCCTTCTCGAGGACGACCTTGCAACCCGCGAGCACCACCCCCAGGACTGCTGACTTCATCGGCACGCGAGCATCCCACGGATCGACCGCGTATAGTGCGCGCATGTGGGCACGCGTTCACAAGCTCGACCGTGTCCGGCCGCAACCCGGCGGTGGCGCGATCATCCTCGTCGAGGACGAGCGCACTCCGCTGCAGATGCAACGCGTGCCCAGCCTGTCGCTGCTGATCGCGACGGCGCGCGTGCTCGCGGCGCGGCGTGCCCTCGATGCGAAGTTCGACGGCAAGGGCGAGGTGCGCTACGCGACGAGCGCCGCGGTGCCGAGCTTCTTGTCGGACGCGGTCACGCGCGCGGGCGCCGCGCTCGCCGAGCGCGATGGCGAGCGGGTCGTCGTT
>DAIRFU010000516.1:0-5220 GCA_036794935.1 Kofleriaceae bacterium
CCGCGGCCATCGCGAACATGCAGGCCTGGCTGACCACGGTCGTCGCCCGGGTGTGCCTGAACATGCTGCGCTCGCGGCGGTCTCGTCGGGAAGTGTCCTCCGAGATCCACGTCCACGATCCCGTCGTGACGTTCGCCGAGCCCCTCGATCCCGAGCAGCAGGTGCTCCTCGCCGACTCGGTGGGCCTCGCGTTGCTCGTCGTGCTCGACGCGCTCGCTCCGGCGGAGCGGATCGCGTTCGTGCTGCATGATGTGTTCGGTGTGCCGTTCTCGCAGATCGCCGAGGTCCTCGGCCGCTCGGAAGCTGCCACCCAGCAGCTCGCCAGCCGAGCGCGGCGGCGCGTGGGGAAATCGCCAGAACCGGACCGCGACCCGATGCGGCAGCGACGCGTCGTCGATGCATTCTTCGCGGCCGCGCGCGATGGCGACTTCGACACGCTCGTCCAGCTGCTCCACCCCGAGGTGGTACTGAGGATCGATGGCGGCACGCTGCGGCGCGACGCGTCGGTCGTCCTCGAGGGGCCGGACGCGGTGGCCTCACACACGCGCACCTATGCGGGGCTCTACCCGTACGTGGTACCGGCCATCGTGAATGGCACGGCCGGAGCGATCATCGTTCCTCAGGGCCGGCCGTTTGCCGTGATGAGCTTCACGACGAATGGCGGCCGGATCACCCGGATCGACGCGCTCGTCGATCCCGAGAGGCTGAGCCGGCTCGACCTCCGGATCCCGGCCAGACCGCTCGGGCTGTGACCGGCGGCCGAGCCCGCCGCCTCGCCGGTCAGCGCAGCGCGCCGAGCGCGTAGGTGCGCGCGTAGCCGCGCGACACGTTCTCGATCTGGACCTGGATCGTGCCGTCGGCCGCGTACGTGTAGCGCTCCGCGATCTCGAGATCGTGCAGATCGGGGCGTCGCTCGTCGGCCAGCGCCGGCAGGTCCTCGCGGTCGGCGAGCGCGGGGTCGTACGGGAAGTAGATGTCCTGCCACGGCACCAGATCGTGAACGGGCTGGCCGGTCGGATCGAGCGCGCCGCACTCGAGGAAGCGCAGGTGGCCGACCGCGTGCGTCGGGTGATAGCGGCGCTCGATCGTGCCGGTCACGCCCTTGCCGATCAGCGGATCGAAGACCTTGTCAGCGCCCCCGGCTGCCTCGCGCCAGACGCCGAAGTGGCGGGTCGCGGTCTCGCGCACCATCACGGCCGCCCCCGGATCGGCGGCGATCGCGAGGCCGACCGCGGTGGCGGCGAACGGCTGCGGCGCGAGCTGGAGCTTCTTGCCGAACCGCGCGCGCAGCTTGCGGGCGACGGCGGGGAACGCGGCGGCGCCTCCGACGAGGTAGACGCCGCCCAGCTCGCGCGGATCGTCTGCGTCGATCGCCGCACCGCGCAGGCGCGCGAAGAGGCGATCGGTCTCGTCGAGGGTGCGGTCGATCAGCGGCTCGCAGCGCGCGTAGAGCTCGGCGGTGTCGATCGTCGCGCTGCCGAGCGGGCCGAGCTCGACGAGCAGCTTCTTGCTCGCCGGCTTGAGCATCTCCTTGGCCTCGCGGGCGCGCTCGAGCGCGGCGGCGCGGGCGGCTCCCTCGGGCACCGCGCCGAGCTGGGCGCAGGCGAGGTCGAGCACGATCTCGTCGAAGTCGTCGCCGCCGAGCCGGGCGATACCCTCCGCCGCGATCAGCTCGAAGCGGCGGCCGACGAGGGAGACGGCGGACGTATCGAACGTGCCGCCGCCGAGGTCGTAGACGACGACGTAGCGCTTGGGGCTGCGCTTGCCGAGCTCGCCGAGGTGGAGGTGCGCGAGCTCGATCGCCGCGGCGGTCGGCTCGTTGACCATGCCGACGGGCGTGAAGCCGGCGCGCCGGAACGCCTCGAGCGTCAGCCACCGCTGGCGCGACGCCGCGTTCGCCGGTACCGACACCATCGCCTCGAGCGGCGCACCGGCCGGGAACTCGATCGTCGAGTGCCCGAGGAGCGTGCGGCGCAGCTCGCGCAAGAATGCAGTGACGAGCTCGAGCGCCGTGAGGCCGGGCAGGCCGGGCACCGGCTCGTCGGGCGCGTGCGTCTGCGCGACGCGCTTGATCGAGCGGATCGCGTGGTCGGCCTCGCCGGCCGCGAGCGCGTGCGCCGCCGGCCAGCCGACGAGCAGCTCGCCACCGCAGAGCGCCGCGATGCCCGGCACGTGCGAGCGGAACTCACCGTGATCGTCGAAGGCGACTACCGGGTGCCGGCCGTCGAGCACGGCGGCGACGACGGTGCGCGTGGTTCCGAAATCGATCCCGAACCGCATGGCCCAACGCCTACCACGGATTCACTGGAAGCGAATCGTGCGGTAGCCGAACAGGCG
Source organism: Kofleriaceae bacterium (assembly GCA_036794935.1). GTDB lineage: Bacteria > Myxococcota_A > Polyangia > Haliangiales > Haliangiaceae > JABFXX01. The sequence goes on from DAIRFU010000516.1 coordinate 2,338, forward strand.
GACGCGCTTGGCGTATAGATCGAGGATGAACAGGCCGATCACCGCGAACAGCACGAACGGCCAGAGATCCTCGGTGTACGGCACCTTCTCGCCCTGCGCGTCCCAGACCTGCGCGGGCCTGGCCTGATCGAAGCCTCCCGAGACCTGCGCGGCATGGCGGAGTGGCTCCACATCCGCCGACGAGCGCAGATACTCGAGCGGGTAGGACAGGGCGACCGAGCCGAGCGACTCGGCGACCGTCGCGCCGTTGCGCTTGTGCACGGCCTTGAGCAGATAGCTGCCGTACTTCTGGATCTTGAAGTCGGCGGTGTACCGGCCGGCGGCGGTCTGGGCCATCGGCATGGTCTGCGTGACCTTGTTCGTCGCCGGATCGATGACCTGGAGCTCGGTGTCGAGCTCGTTGACGAACTTGTCGCCCGAGTCGATCGCGTCGACCGTGATCTCGGCGCGGCCATCGGCGACGTTCGCGTACAGATCGTAGCTGTCGTAGACCTTGCGGCGCATCGACGACCGGATCACCTGGGCCCAGAACTTCGGGTAGCCGGCCCAGCGAATCCAGTCGACGCTCCACCGGTTCTTGACGTCGCTCGTCCACGCGACGCTCGTGCCCGCGCCGTAGCGCCAGCGCGCGAGGATCGGCTCGCCGAGATCCGAGATCAGGATCGTCTCGGCCGTCGGCTTCGGCTTCGTCGTGACATAGCCGTGTAGCGGCGGCGCCGTCTCGACACTCGTGCCCTCGATCGCCTCGACCTTCTTGGCGACCCGTACCCGGATCAGATCCTCGACGAGCTGGCTCTTCTGCGCCTCCTGGGTCTCCTTCATGAAGATCTTCGGCAGCGAGCCGATGTCCTCGACCATGTACAGGCGACCGTCGCCGTTGTCGGCGATCATCGCGAGCATGTTGCGGTCGGCGCCCTGCACGCCGACGGCCGAGACGGTGATCCGCGACGCACGCATGTCGGCGACCAGCTCGGCGATGCCGTCGGTCGGGGCCTCGCCGTCGGAGAGCACGATCACGTGCTTGACCTTCGCGTTGATGCCCTGGAGCTGCTCGAACGCCTCCTTGAGGCCCGGGTAGATGTTCGTGCCGCCGCCGGACTGCAGGCGCGCGATGTCGTTCGAGATCCGCATCCGATTGCTCGCACGCGTCGGCCGGACGTAGACCTGTGCCTCGCTGTCGAACGCGATCACGGTGATGAAGTCGTTTGGCGACAGCACCTCGGCGGTGACGCGCGCCGATTCCTTCGCGGCCTCGAGCTTGGGGCCTTGCATCGAGCCGGAGCGGTCGATCACGAGCGCGAGCGCGATGTCCGGCTGCTCCTTGATCTTCTCGGAGTCGAAGCGCACCGGCATCATGTTCTCGATCGTCGTGCGCTCGTAGCCACCCGAGCCGAACGAGTCCTCGCCACCGGCCATGATCAGGCCACCGCCCATGTGCTTGACGTAGGTGTCGAGAGCGGCCATCTGGCCGGCGCCCATCAGGTGTGCCGGGACGTCGCTGACCAGCACGAGATCGTACTTCTCGAGCTCCTTCGCGGTGGACGGGATGCCGGTCGGGCCGCGCACCGAGACGTCGATGTTCTCGTGCTCGAGCGCCTTCTCGAGGTAGTGCGCGGAGCCGGGCTCGCGCAGCACGCCGCCCTCGACGTACAGCACGTTGGGACGGCCCCGCACGGGCGCGGTCATCACCGCCATGTTGTTCTTCGTCTCGGTGTCCCTGGCGACCTTGGCGAGCCGCAGCTTGTACGTCGTCGCGCCGGCATGCTTCGCCTCGGACTTGAGCTTGACGAGGTTCTTGCCCTCGCGCAGCTCGACGGACTTGGTCGGCTCGAGGCCGTTCGGGAACTCGTCCTGCTGGAGCGCGAGCGTCGCGCTCTGCGCCTCGGTCGCCCAGATCTCGGCGGTGACCTCGAACGGCTGGCCGACCTTGATGTCATCGGGCAGGGTGAGGCCGACGACGCGGACCTCGGCCGTCGGATCGCCGTCGAACGTGCGCCACGAGACCTTCACGCCGAGATCCTTCGCGCGATACGCCTCGACCGCGAGGTCACCTTGCGTCTGGTTGCCGTCGGAGACGATCACCATGCGGTCGACGTGGCCATCGGGGTAGAGGCCGTAGGCGAGCTGCATCGCCGACTGCGTGTCGGTCCCCGCGCCGGCACCTGCGTGGCGCGCGATCGCGCTCGAGAGCGGCTTGCCGTCCGCCGGGTGCGCGACGAGCGGCCTCTCGGCGAACGTGACGAGCTGCAGGTTGCCATCTCCCTGGCTCGCGGCGAGCTCGTCGACGTAGTGCTTCGCCGCCTCGAGCTGCTTGTCGGAGACCGAGTCACTGACGTCGACGAGCACGATCGTCGACACCTTGCTGGTCTCGGTGATCCACGACGGTCGCGCGGCGGCGAGTGCGAGCGTGGCGATCACGAGCGAGCGCAGCGTCGCCTGCACGACCTGCTGGAGTACCGACAGATCGGTGAGCGACAGCACGCGGACCAGGAACAGTAGCGGCACGATCGCGATCAGGAGCAGCTTCGTCGGATCGAGCAGCGTCACCGTGTGGCTGCCGAGATCCACCGGGATCGTGGTGCGGCCACCGATCCAGCTGTCGAGGCCGACATAGATGCCGATCGTCACGGCGATCGCGATCAGGATGCGCACGAACACGGCCGGGCGCACGAGCTCGCGAAGCAGTTGCTTGGCCGACATCGCCATCAGACGGTGATCCTCCGGTGGTACGTGATCCACTCGACGATGATGAGGCCCATCGCGAGCAGCACGAAGTACCACCACAGCTTCTGGCTCCGCGTGATCTCGAACGCCTCGGGTGCCTGCAGCTGCTTGCCGCCGAGCGTGAGCTCGACCGACGGGGCGATGTCGGACTCGCCGACC
>DAIRFU010000517.1:0-5206 GCA_036794935.1 Kofleriaceae bacterium
GCATCCTTGCAGCAGGTCACCGAGGAGGCGCTGCTCGGGCTCGCGCGCGAGGCCCGCCGCCGCACCGACGCCCCCGCGCTGTGCCTCGCCGGAGGCGTCGCGCTCAACGCCGTCGCGAACGCGCGGCTCGCGCGCGAGGCCGGGTTCGAGCGCGTGTTCGTTCAGCCCGCTGCCGGCGACGCCGGCGGCGCGCTCGGCGCGGCGATCCTCGGCGCGCTCGAGCTCGGCGATCCGCGGCCGGCCCCGCTCGCGACCGCGGCGTTCGGGCTCCCGATCGACGTGGGCGCGGCCTCGGCGCTCGCCCAGGAGCTCGGCCTCACCGTGCGCACGGCAACCGATCCGCCGCGCGAGGTCGCGGAGCTGATCGGGCGGGGCAAGATCGTCGCGTTCTGTCACGGCCGGTTCGAGTGGGGCCCGCGCGCGCTCGGCCAGCGCTCGATCCTCGCGGATCCGTCGACCCTCGAGAGCCGCGAGCGGCTGAACCGCGCGATCAAACGGCGGGAGCCGTTTCGGCCCTTCGCGCCGGCGGTGCTCCGCGACCACGCCGCGACCTACTTCGTGGACGCGCCGAACGACATGACGCCATTCATGACCACCGTGTGCCCGATCGTGGAGGCCCAGCGCGATCGGCTCGCCGCCGTGTGCCACGTCGACGGCAGCGCGCGGGTCCAGACCGTGGACGCCACGAGCGCCCCCGAGCTCGCCGCCGTGCTTGGCGAGCTCGATCGCACCACCGGCCTGCCGATCGCGCTCAACACCTCGTTCAACGGCCCGGGCGAGCCGATCATCGCGAGCGAGCTGGAGGCGCTCGGGTTCCTCGCGAGCCACCCGATCGATGCGCTCGTGATCGGCGACCTGGTGATCACGCGGGGGACTCCGTGAGCCGGCTCGGCAACCGGCTTCGCACGATCGGTCGGATCCTGCGCCACTTCGCGAGCCGCCGGCGCTGGTTCCTGATCCCGCTGCTGCTCGTCCTGCTGGTCGCGGGCGCGCTGTTGCTGGTCACCGGCGGCCTGTCCTACGTCGCGCCGTTCATGTACTCGATCTTCTAGGCCCGTACGATCCGAGTCAGCGCAGGCCGCGCACGACGAGCGCGCTGCCCGCCATCGGATCGGCGGGGGCGGGGAGCGCGGCACCGTCGAGGTCTGCGTTCGCGGTGAACGCGACACCGGCGACGAAGCCACCCGGGATGGCGGCGAGCGAGGTCACCTCCTCGCGCCCGTCACCGCCGAGGTGCCACGCGCGGCGGACGGTGCCGCTGCCGTCGAGCGCGGCGAGGAACGAGTCGTCGCCGCCGCCGGCGGTCAGCGCGCGGTCGGCGAGCCGGATCGCACCGGAGAAGAAGCCGCCGACGATCACGCGGTCACCGACCGCCGCGATCGCGCGCAGGCCGTCGAAGTCGGCGGCACCGACGAGGGTTGCCGGCCCGTAGCCACCACCCTCGTCGAACCACACCACGATGCCGTCGCCCGTGCCCTGGCTGACGAGCTGCGTGCTGCCGACGTGGACGACCTCGTGCACGCTCGCGGCGACCACGACGTTGCCACGCGCATCGATCGTCACGCCGGCGACTGCATCGTCGGCGCGGCCGCCGAAGGTCTGGGCCCAGCGCCGCGCGCCGTGACCATCGAGCACGGCGGCGAACGCATCGCCGAACGGCGACGCTTCGTCGTACGCGGTCAGCTCGATGCCGCCGAGCTCCGCGCCGGCGGTGAACGTGCCCGCGATCGCGATCTTGTCGGTGCCCGCTTCGCCGGGACGTGCGGCGACGCCCTGCACGCCATCGGCACCCGCACCGCCGGCGCGGACGAGCCACGCGACCTCGCCGGTAGGCGCGAGGCGCGCGACAAAGCCGTCGCTGCCGCCCGCGCTCGACACGACGCGCGGTCCGGCGCGCAGGGTCCCGGCGAACGAGCCGGCGACGACGAGATCGTCGCCGAGCGGCGCGATGCCCGTGATCAGCGCCCACTCGGTGGAGTCGAACAGCACGGTGAAGCGCTTCGCGCCGGTCGCGGCATCGAGCGCGACCACCGCGGCGGCCGGCTCGCCGCGCACGGTACCGGCACCGAGGGCATCGCTCGCGACGAGCGTTGCGGCGACGAGGGTGGGCGTCGCGGCGAGCGGCCCCCCGGCGCCGGGCAGCGGCGTGCGCCACGCGATGGCGCCGGCACGTCGCGCCTCGATCGTCGTCGTCGTGCGCGCCGCGCCGCCGGCCTTGGTCGGAGCGGGCGACTCGACGGCCGCGCCGTCGGCCTTGGCCGGGGGGGACTCGATCGCCGCGTACAGCGTCGTGCCGTCACCGGCCACGCCGCGCACGGCACCGCCGAGCGGCACCGTCTGGTCCGCGGCCGGTGGCGCGGAGGGCGCCTGCGGCCGACCTGGACATGCCGGCGAGAGCGCCGCCAGCACGAGCATCGCGTGCCTGCGCACGCGACCGATTAGAGCTTCTCGCCGCGGGCGCGCAGCTGAGCGACGATCGTGGGCAGGCCCAGCTTGTCGATCATGCGCATGCCGCGCGCCGAGATGCGCAGCGTGATCCAGCGCTTCTCGTCTTCGAGCCAGAAGCGCTTGGTCTGAAGATTGATCTCGAAGCGCCGCTTGGTGTGGCGGTTCGAGTGGCTGACGTTCGAGCCGACGAGCGGCTTCTTCCCGGTTACTTGACACACGCGCGACATGGCACGTCTCCTAGATCTTCGATTCTTTGAACTCGACGTGCTTGCGAACCACCGGGTCGTACTTCTTCAGCACGAGCTTGTCCGGCGTGCGCTTGCGGTTCTTCGAGGTCGTGTAGAAAAAGCCGGTGTTCGCCGTCGATACGAGACGGATGAGCTCGCGGCCGCCTTTACTTTTCTTCGCCATGGCACTTCTCCGGGGCTGGGACTTATGGCACGGGCTCCGGGCACTTGGCAACCCCCAAGCGGGCGCCTAGTCACCGCCGTCGTCGTCAGGCGCATCGCTCTCGCTGGCGAGCCGGGCAGTCGGCTCGACCTCGGACGGTAAAACCCCTGGAATTGTCGTGCTCTTGCGCTTGGCCCGGCGGTCCGCGATGGCCATGGCCACGATGGTCATGTCGTCGCCCTGGGCCTGGTCCTGGGTGTGGGAATCGAGATCGGCGAGGATGGCCTTCAGGACGTCCTCGGCACCGCCCCGGGCGGTCCGGATACGCCGGGAGAGCCGGGACAGCCCGTACTCGATGCCCCGCCCGTCGCGCGCCTCGAGGATGCCGTCGGACACCATGATCAGCATGTCGCCGGACTGGAGCTGGACGCGCGCCTCGCCGGCATCGAGCTCGGGGGTGACGCCGATCGGCGGCGTGTGCGCGCGCTCGGCCTGGAGCGGGAACACGCGGCTGCCGCGGCGAAGCAGCGGTACGCAGTGGCCGGCGTTCGTGAACACGAGGCTGCGCGTCTCGAGATCGTAAATGCAGTAGACGAGCGTCGCGAACATGCCGTCGTCGCCGAGGTGCGCCATCTCCTGGTTGACGCGGCGGAGCAGGCGCGCCGGCGTGCGTGCGATCGCGGCGCGCGAGCGCAACTCGCTCGTCATCCGCGCCATGTAGAGGGCCGCGCTGATCGCCTTGCCGGCGACATCGCCGACCGCGAGGCCGAGGTGCGCGGGGTCGTGCCAGATGAAGTCGTAGAAGTCGCCACCGATCTGATACGCCGGCTCGTAGTGCACCGCGAAGTCGAGGCCGACGACCTGCGGCACGCTCGCGGGGAGCAGGCTGCGCTGGATCTGCCGCGCGACGCGCAGGTCGCGCTCGAGCTTCTCGCGCTCGGCGAGCTGGGTGGCGACCCGCGCGGCGTGCATCGCGAGTCCGGCCTGGGTCGCGATCGCCTGCAACAGATCGACGTCCTCCTGGCGGAACGCCTGCCGCTCGCTCTCGACGTAGACCACGCCGTAGTGGATGCCATGATAGATGAGCGGCGCGCCCATCCGCGTCCCGACGGTCTCGTTCGCCTCGTCGGAGGTCTCGCCGAGCAACACGCTGCGGCGGTCGCTGACCACGTGCTGGATGATCGTGCCCGGCACGCGCAGCTCGCTTGGCGCCCGCGGTCCGGTCGCGCCGGGCTCGCTCTTCGGCCTGGACCGCTTGCGCTGGCACTGGACGCGGAGCTCGTGGCTGCGCTCGTCCTCGACGAGCACGCCGACCGACTCGGCCTGCGGGAACAAGTCGAGCAGCGCCTCGACGATCTTGTCGAGGAGCGCGTCCTCGGTGTCGGCCGCCGCCGTGGCATGGAGGATCTGGGTGAGCGCGTCGAGCTTGCGCTCGATCAGCCGCACCGCTTTCTGATCGGCGACGCTGATCAGGCCCGAGCTGACGAGCTGCGCGCGCGCGCCGGAGTCCTCGCGCGAGCGGAGCAGCGCCTGGCTCCCGATGTCGACGATCGTGACGACCTGGCCGTCGCGGATCCGCTGCTCGCTCGGGTGATCCTGCGCCTCGACGCGGATCTTGTTGTTCGCGATCAGGATCTCGTCGTCGTGGCGCAGCTGCGTTGCCGCCTGCAGCCGCACGCCGTTGATGAACGTGCCGTTGTTGGACCCCAGGTCCTCCACGCTCCAGCCCTCGCCGTCGCGCCAGAGCCGCGCGTGCTGTCGGGACACCCGCATGTCGGGCACGAAGATGTGGCAATCGGACCGGCGCCCGATCACGTACTGACCCTCGCCGAGCTTGTACCGGCGGCCCGCGATCGGTCCGGCCAAAAACACGAGGGAAGGCATCTAGGATCGCTAGATAGCACGGGTTTTTTACACCTGCGGCCCCCGGCAAAGACAGTCCAGCGTGAGACACGGGGGCAGGGCGCGAGGTCGGGAAAATCGTGGTCTATTTACCCGGTGCAAGCACTGGGTAATTACGTAGGTGGCGCGTTCGTGGCGCCATCTGGCACCGCGCTCGTCTCGCGCAATCCGGCGGCCGATGGTGCGGTGGTGTTCGAGACCGGCTTCACGGCCCGTGCCGTCAATGATGCCGCGGCCGCCGCGGCCGCCGCGCAGCCGGCCTGGGCTGCCCTGACCACCGCGGAGCGCGCGGCCCACCTCGACCGCTTCAAGGCCGAGCTCGCCGCACGCGCGGACGCGCTCGCCGACGCGATCGTGCTCGAGACCGGCAAGCTGCGCACCGAGGCGAAGGCCGAGATCCAGACGCTGCTGAACCGCTTCGATCTGGTGAAGAACGCGATGGCCGCCGACCTCCACGCGGGCAGCG
>DAIRFU010000058.1:0-17119 GCA_036794935.1 Kofleriaceae bacterium
GCTGAGCTCGAAGTGGAGCAGCGAGGCGCCGGTGAGCTGAGCCTGGGTGAGCTCGAGGACGTCGAGCGGCACGCCGTCGAGCTCGACGGACGTGACGTACGGCCCGGTACCGGCCGCCTCGATCACGAGCTCGTGGCCGCCGACCAGCACCCGCGCGCGCGGGAACAGCGGCGCGCCGACCAGCCACCGATCGCTGCCGGCGATCGGGTACACGCCGAGCGCGGACAGCGCATACCACGCGCCGAGCGTGCCGCCGTCGTCGTTGCCGGCGACGCCGTCGGGCTGATCCGAGTACATGGTCGTCATCACCCACCGCGTCCACCGGTACGTCAGGTCGGCGCGGCCGAGCTGGAGGAACAGGTACGGCGTGTTGAGGTCGGGCTCGTTGCCGTGCCAGTAGTACGCGCGCGGGAAGTTCGCGGCCGACTCGTCGGCGTTGGCCCACTCGTCCTCGGCTGCCTCGAAGAACTCGGTGAGCTTCTCGATCGCAGCGTCGCGGCCGCCGAGGATCTCGGCGATGCCATCCGGATCGTGAATGCCGGGCTCGAACAGCGACTGCCAGGCGTTCGCCTCGGCGTACTCGTCGAGCCAGCTCAGCTCGTCGAACGCTGCGGTCGAGAACGTGCCGTCGGGATTGCGGCCGCGCAGGAAGCCGACGCTCGGATCGTAGAGCATGCGCCAGCCGAGCCGCCGCGCCATCAGCACGTCGCGATCGGCGTCGTGGCCGAGCGCACCGGCGAGCTGCGCGAGCGCGAAGTCGTCGTGCGAGTACTCGGCGGTCATGCTCACCGAGCGGCCGCGCGTGGTCGGCACGTAGCCGTACTGCATGTAGAGATCGACGTCGTTGCGGCCGCCACGGCCGGCCGGCGGCGCGACCGGATCCATCGCCGCGGCGCGCAGCAGTGGCCACGCGAGCTCGGCGCCGGTATCCGGGACGCCGCGCAGCACCGCGTCGGCGATCGCGATCTCCGCGCTCGCACCGAGCATCGTGCCGGACTCGCCGGTCGCGATCGGCCACTTCGGGAAGATGCCGAGGCCCTCGCTGAACGCGACGAGCGAGCGGGCGGTGTCGCGCGCGCTGTCGGGCGCGAGCCAGCCGTAGAGCGGCACCACCGTGCGATACGTGTCCCACAGCGAGAGATCGGACATCTGCTGCCAGCCGCTCGCGACGGCCGGCGGCTGCCCGGCGAGCTGGTAGGTGCCGTCGACATCGCCGATCACGGTCGGCATCAGGAACGCGTGATAGAAGCTCGTGTAGAACGTGCGGCGCTCGGCCTCGCTGCCGCCGGTGACGAGCACGGCGCCGAGCAGCCGGTTCCACGCGTCGTACGTCTGGTCGCGCACCGCATCGAAGTCGAGCACCGGCACCTCGGTGTCGAGGTTCTCTCGCGCGCCCTCCTGCGAGACGAGCGAGAGGCCGATCGCGATCGTGGTCGTGCCCGCGGGCAGCGCGAGTGCCGCGCCGACGCCGGTGCCCGACGCGGTGGTGGCGCTCGATGCCGGTGCGCCCGCCGACCACGTCCACGTCTCGCCGAGCGGCGCGTCGACACGCGCGACGAAGTACAGCGTGTAGCCGCCGAAGCCGTCCGACATGCCGCCGAGATGATGGAGCTGGCCGGTGACCTCGCGCGCCGCGGCGTCGACGGTGACGCTCGCCGCATCGACCTCGCCGCCGTCGAGCACCTTCGCGAGATCGATCACGACCGCGCCGGCCGCCGGCAGCGTGTAGCGATGCAGCGCGACGCGCGGAGTCGCGGTGAGCTCGACCGCGATGCCGCTCGCGAGCGTGACGCCGTAGAACCCGGCGCGCACCTGCTCGTCCTCCTTCGCGAACCGCGCCTCGTAGTCGACGACGCTCGTCTTCCCCGGCTCGAACGCGAGCGTCGGCATCAGCGACAGGATCCCGTAGTCGGTCGCCCCGGTGCCGTGGAGGTGGACCTGCGAGAAGCCCTGGATCCGATCGTCCTCGGCGAAGTACCCCGAGTAGTGCTGGAAGTTGACGGTGCCGAACTCGCCGTTCGTGTCGGGGCCCGGCTTCGCGAGCCCGTGCGGCGCGGCCGGACCGACGAAGCAGCTGCCGTGCGCGAAGCCGAGCCCGCCGGTGCCGATGCGTGGATCGACCCAGTCCGCGGCGGCCGTCACCTCCGGAAGCGGCGGATCGCCGTTATCGCCGCACGCGGCGGCCATGCCGGCGACGAGCGCTACAGCGACGAATCCCCTCATCGCGGCGACTCTACAGCGACTCGGCGGTACGCGAGCGAATAGATGTGGCCGGCGCTATGCTCGCGACGCCCGATGACGACCAAGCGTGACTCCCCGTTCGCCTCGCTCGAGAAGCTGCGCGATCAGCTGCCCGCCGGGACGGCACCGGCACAGCCCGCTCCGCCGGTCGTGCGCGGCCCGGCGCGAGCGGTGGTCCGCTACGAGCGCAAGCACCGCGGCGGCAAGGAGGTCACCGTCGTCGACAAGCTCGGGCTCGCCGCCGACGACCTCGCGCGCTGGTGCCGCGAGCTCAAGCAAGGGCTCGGTTGCGGCGGCTCGATCGAGGCCGACACGATCGTGCTGCAGGGCGATCAGCGGACGCGGCTGCCGGCCCTGCTGACCGCGCGCGGCGTCGCGAAGGTCACGGTCAGCTGACAGCCGCGCTGGCTGGTCGATCAGCCACGCGTGGGGTCGGCAGCTGCCGGCCAGCTGGAAGATCCAGTTGACAATCAACGGCTTCGACGCGATGCGTCGCGCGCCTGTCCTGCGCTAACCGATTCGATCTACTCGCCTTCATGATCGGGTCGCGCGCGCGGTGACCTGGCCTCGCCCTTGCTGAAGCCATCGGCCAGCCATGCGCACCTTCCTCGTCGCGACCAGCCTCGGCCTTCTGGCCACCGCGTGCACCGACTCGATCGGTGAGCTGAAAGATCCGCCGGTCCTGGAGGTCACGTCGCCCGCGCGCAGCTTCATCCGCGATCACGCGGGCACGCTGCTCGTGACCGGCACGGTAGCGCCGAACCTCGACGGCACGCCGGTCGCGAAGGTCATGGTCAACCACGTCCCGGCGACGCTCGCCGCGGACGGCAGCTGGATGGCGACGATCGATGTGCGCCCCGGCGCGACGCTGATCCACACCGAGGCCGTCGATGCCGAGGGCGGCATGGCGACCGATACGCGCTCGATCGAGGCCGGCGAGCTGCGCACGCCCGGTGCGAACATCGAGAACGCGCTCACCACCGCGATCTCGAAGCCCGCGTTCGCGAAGATCGCGGGCGCGGCCGGCTCGCTGATCCAGACCATGGACTTCAAGCCGATGCTCGCGCCGATGAACCCGGTGATGCACTCGGGCGACGAGGGCGGCGAGGACTGCCTGTTCGCGCGCCTCTACATCGACGACTTCACGATGACCGGCGCGACGATCACGCTCGTGCCGGTGCCGGGTGGTCTCGCGTTCTCGGCCACCCTCGACGGCGTCGACGTCCCCGGCCGCGCGCGCTACGCGGTGGCCTGCGTCGACGGCGACAACACGGTGCGCGTCCAGGCGTCGAGCGTCCTCGTCAAGGGCACGCTGCTCGTCACGCCCGACGGCATGAACGGCTTCGACACCGAGCTCGCGAACCCGACGGTGCAGCTCACGGGCCTCGATATCACTGCGTCGGGCCTGCCCGGCACCGTGCTCGACATGCTGCCGCTCGACAGCCTGATCCAGCGCCTCGCGCCGACCGCGGCGAAGATGTTCATGGGCCCGCTCGTCAACAAGGCGCTCGGCGGCCTCGCCGGTCCCAAGCAGCTCGAGGTGCTCGGCAAGACGATCACCGTCGAGGTCTCGCCCACGGACGTCACGTTCGACGACGACGGCGGCCTCGTCACGCTCGACATGAAGATGGTGATCGCCGGCACCGAGTCGAGCGGCGGCTTCATCTTCACCGACAACGGCTTCCCGGCGATGGACCCGGGCAACGGCCTGCAGCTCGGCCTCGCCGACGACCTCGCGAACTCGATGCTCTCCCAGGTCGTCGCGACCGGCCTTCTGAACCTCCACATGCCCGTCACGGGCGGCACGTTCGATACCAGCGAGATCACGATGACCTCGCCGCCGATGATCAGCGCCGACCCGACGAGCGGCATGATGCGGCTGGTGCTCCCCGACATGATCGCGACGTTCACCCAGTCGGGTGCCCCGGTCGGCCGCGCCGCGATCAACGCCACGGTCGAGCTGAAGGTCTCGCCGGCGCACGACGGCGCCGGTATCGGGATCGAGCTCGGCGAGCGCGAGATCCACGCCGACACGCTGAACGACATCGAGAACCAGACGCTGCTCACCGACGACGACCTGTCGCGCGCCGTCGAGCTCACGCTGGACGGCCAGCTCGCCTCGGTCGCCGTGCTGCTCTCCTCGATCCCGCTGCCCGCCCTGCCGGCCGGCATCGTGATGAAGGACATCTCCGTGTCGGCCGACGACGGCTACGTGATGATGAAGGGCGCGCTGCAGTAGCGGTCGCGCTACTCCCACTGGCCTTGCAGCACGAGCGTGACGACCGTGCCGGGCCCGAAGTAGCCCGCGTGGGTCTGCGGCCGCAGGTTCAACAGGTCGTCGCCGCGCAGCACGAGGAGGTACCTGCGCGACAGCGTCGTCGTCGCGGTCGCCTCGACCGTCGTGTAGGCCGGAAGATCCTGGTTCTGATCGACGAACGCACCGGTGTAACGGACGCGCGCGCGCACCGAGATGCGGTCCTCCGGCTGACCTTCGATCCACGCCTCGGCGCGGTGCGCCGGAAGTCGGTCGAAGCACGCCTGGCCCGGCTCCTTGTCGCAATCCACGTGGAGAAAGTCGTACGCCGCGCCGATGGCGATCCGCGCATGCACGTGGACCCGGCCGCTGACGTCGATACCGTAGAGATCGAGCCGGTCGAGGTTGACGAGCTTGCCCATGTCCGCCGGGTCGGTCGAGCGGCGGATCGTCCCCGTCGTGTGCCGATAAAATGGCGCGACCTCGAACCGGAACCGGTCCTTGATCTCGCCGACCGCGCGCACCTCGGCGTGCGTCGCGTGCTCGGGCGCGAGCGCGGCGTTGCCCCCGGACGCGGCGTCGAAGCGCTCGCGCAGGCTGGGCACCCGGCCCTTGCGCGCGCCGGTCGCCGACAGCTCGATGGGACCGTAGGCGGGTCGCCACTTCGCGACCAGCTTCGCCTCGGGCCATGGATCGGCGCCCACGCCGATCGGCACCGCGATCCCCGCCGCGCCGTCGAGCCGCACCGTGCGCTTCTCGTACTGCAGATCGCCGGCGGCCTCGAACAGCGCGAGGTGGCCGCGCACGAGCTCGTTCATCGTGCTCGTCAGCTCGCCGGAGTCGCGGGCGATGCTCGTCGACGCGACCCAGCGCGCGTCCTTGCCGATCGGGTGGGTCGCCAGCGCCATGCCACCGACCCGCAGCGCGGTGAGCGTCTCGGTGCGCTGCTCGACCGTGAGGTTCGCGTCCATGAAGTTGCGTGCGCGGCGGCGCAGGTGCTGGACGTATGCCTGGCCCTGGATCTGGAGCTTGTCGTGCTGGATGTCCGCCTTCGTCATCGCACGCGCGCTGGTCTCGCGATCGATCATCAGGATCGAGCTGGTCTCGGACGGCGGCGACACGTAGTGCCGGTCGTCGAGGAACCCATCGAGCACGATGCGCCGGTTCGCGGCACGGTACTCGAGCCGCGCCGCACCGGTCGCCGCGTGGCGGTTCTCGCCGAGCGAGCCCGACGGCACGTCGAAGTCGCGCGCGCCCGCGGTACCCGATGCCGAGATCCGCAGCGCGAGCCGGCGCGCGAGCGGCACCCGCGCCATCCCGGCGACGCCGAGGCTCGGCAGCGTGTCGGTCGTCGCGCGCGCGATCACGAGCTGGCCGCCGATCGCATCGCGGGTGACGACCTCGATCACACCGCCCGGGCCGCCGGGACCGTCGATCGGCGACTGCGGCGACGTCGAGATCCGGATCTGTACGATGTCGGTGATCGGGATCGTCGAGACATCGAACGTGCCGTAATACGGGTCGCTGACCAGCACCCCGTCGACGAGCACGCTGACGGCGCCCTTGCGCGCGCCGCGGATATCGACGTTGAAGCCGCCGCGGCCGGCGTCGCGGACGCTGACATCGGGCAACAGGTCGAGCGCGGTCGCGAGATCGACAGCGCCGCGCGCGGCCAGCTCCTCGCCGGTCAGCCGCACGTCGGTGTCGCGATCGAACGGCTTGTCGGGGCGCTCGTCGTAGATCACGATCGCCTCGCCCTCGGCGATTCGCGCCAGCTCCTCGTCGCTGAGCCCGTCGGGATCGGGCGGGTCAGCCGGTGCCTGGGCTTCCTGGGCATGGCCAGCCGCGCCCCAGCCCACGATCAACATCATCAGGCACTTGGACACGGCTCGCATGAGGCGAGCCGATCATAGGCAAGTCTGCGACCAGTTGCGTGTAATCGGCGTGAAACAGCAAGCCTCCGCGACCGAGGCACCCGCGCTCATCGGCATCCAACCGAGGTCTAACGGTCGAAGGCCTCGTGCTTGCAATTCAGCCGCACAACCACCTTCGCGCAGGAGTACAGATGAAGATCGTCGTCGTTGGAACTGGCTATGTCGGGCTCGTCACCGGAGCCGGCTTCTCCGAGTTCGGGCACACCGTGACGTGCGTCGATATCGACGAGACGCGCGTCGAGGCGCTGCGGCGCGGCCAGATTCCCATCCACGAGCCCGGTCTCGAGGAGCTGGTGAGGCGCAACAGCGCACTCGGCCGCCTCTCGTTCACGCGGTCGGCCGCCGAGGCCGTGCCCGGCGCCCAGGCCGTGTTCATCGCGGTCGGTACGCCGTCGTCCCACGATGGCGCGGCGGATCTGCAGTACGTCCTCGCCGCAGCGCGCGATATCGGGCGCGCGATCGATGGCTTCACGGTGGTGGTCACCAAGAGCACAGTGCCCGTGGGCACGGCGGACAAGGTCCGCAGGGCCATCCAGGGCGTGACCGACCGTCCCTTCGCGGTCGCCTCGAACCCCGAGTTCCTCAAGGAGGGCGATGCGGTCAACGACTTCCTCAAGCCCCCCCGCGTCGTGATCGGAGCCGACGATCCTCGCGCCGTGGATACGCTGCGCAGCCTCTACCAGGGCATGCTGCGCACGAGTGACCGCATCATGGTGATGGACATCGCCTCGGCCGAGCTCACCAAGTACGCCGCCAATGCCATGCTCGCGACCCGCATCTCGTTCATGAACGAGCTCGCGCGCCTCGCCGAGACCGTCGGTGCCGACATCGAGAAGGTGCGCGTCGGCATGGGCACCGACCCGCGCATCGGCAACAAGTTCCTGTTCGCGGGCTGCGGCTTCGGTGGCTCGTGCTTCCCCAAGGACCTGCGCGCTCTGATCCACACCGGGCGCGAGCACGACGTCCAGCTCACCGTCGTCGATGCCGTGGAGCGCGCCAACGAGCGCCAGAAGCGGAGCCTCGGCCGCCGCATCCTGATGCACTTCGGCGGCAACCTCGAGGGACGCAAGGTCGCGATCTGGGGGCTCGCGTTCAAGCCCGAGACCGACGACATTCGCGAGTCACCCGCGCTCACTCTGATCGAGCAGCTGCGCGATGCGGGCGCGAAGGTCGCCGCCTACGACCCCGAGGCGATGGACAACGTGCGCGCGGTGCTCGGCGACACCGTCGAGCTCTCGCCGGATCCCTACGCCGCGACCGCCGATGCCGACGCGCTCGTGCTCGTCACCGAGTGGCACGAGCTGCGCTCGCTCGATTACCAGAAGCTGGCGACGCGCATGCGCACTCCGATCCTGTTCGACGGGCGCAACGTCTGGTCGCCGGACGAGTCGCGCCGGGCCGGGTTCGTCTATCACGGCATCGGCCGCAAGTAGCCCCTCGGACTGGGTGGCTCCGCGCAGCGGGTGGCGTCCACGTGGGCGCGAACGCGGTCAGCGCAGCGCGGTCAGCGCACCGCGGTGAGCGAGCGGTACGGACGCGGCACCGGCTCGGCCGGGCGGCGCTCGAGCAGGTGCACGGCGTCGCGCCAGCCATGCAGCGTTCCAACATCGACGTACGCGGTGCCATCCTGCGCGGCCCAGGCGCTACCGCCGCGTGCGAGCCACGCATTGACGAGCGTGCCGATGTACGTGTCGCCGCGGCCGGGCTCGCACCAGAGGGCGTGGAGCTCGCGCAAGACCGTGGCGGGCAGCTTGAACGCACCCCAGACCCAGTGGCTGGTCGGCACCTCTTGCTTGACCTGGATCTCGCGGATGCGGCCATCGGGATCGCTGACGACCGCATCGAAGTGCTGCGGCTCCTCGACGGGGAAGCACAGAAATGACAGGCGGTCATCGGGGAGGCCCGCGAGCGCCTGGCTCGGGTACCAGATCGTGTCGGGCAGCCCGACGAGGACGGGCTCGTCGCCTATCAGAGGCAGCGCCTGGAAGATCGCGTCGCACAGGCCACCGGGCTGCTGCTGGACGACGTAGGCGAACCGGGTGTCGCCGACGCCGCCGCCGAAGTACTCGATGATGTCGGACTTGCTCGGCGCGATCACGAACGCGATCTTGGTCGCGCCGCCGAGCATCATGCGCTCGATCAGGTATTCGCTCACTGCACGCGGGCGCTCGACGCCATCGTCGATGCGACAACCGACGGGCAAGAGCTCCTTCGAGAAGGCGAGCGGCTGGATACGGCTGCCAATGCCGGCGGCCGGGATGATTCCCCACGTCATGGAACGGCTCCTTCGATGTGTGCGATCAGCTCTGCTGCGCGTCGCGTGCCGGAGTGCTCGGCGAGGGCACGCTCGCGCGCCCGCTTGCCGACGGCGGCGAGGTCGGCGCGGGGCAGCTCGAGCACGGCGATCGCATCGGCGGTCGTCGACGCGGTCAGGATCTCGTCGCCGACCACGAAGAAGGTCTCGAGACCCTCCCAGGTGTCGGAGAGCACGGGGACACCGCAGGCGGCGGCCTCGAACAGCCGGCCCGACGGGCAATAGCCGAGCTCGGCCATCGGACCGCGCGTGACATTGATGGTGATCGGGCTCGAGCAGTAGAACGCGGGATGCGCGGGCGGCGGCACGTGCCCGTGTCTGATCACGTTCGCGGGCCAGGCGACCTCGGCGGGGTACTGCGAGCCGGCGAGCACGAACGTGCGATCGTGATGGCGGCGTGCGGGTTCGAGGAACAGCGCCTCGAGCGCAGCCTGGCGGTCGTCGGACCAGGTGCCGAGATAGGAGCAGGCGGCGGACCACTGCGGGTCGGCGGGAACGGGCTTGTGATGGTCCGGGTCGACGCTGCCGTAGAGCGGCGCGACACGGCGCGCGCCGAGCCGATCGCGCAGCTCGTGCAGCGCGCGTCCACCGGTGAAGCTGAGGACCAGATCGAAGTCGCCGAGGCCCGCCTCGGGCAGGTACGGCACGTCGCGGCCGGCAGAGAGCTGCGCGAGCGTGACCGGCGTGTCGAGATCGTAGAACACGCGGGTGGCGCGCGACGCGTCGAGCACGGCGGCGGAGGCCGCGCGGCCGTCGGGACAGTAGGAGGTCACGATCGCGCAGTCCGCGCTCGCGATCTCGCGCGCGGCCTCGGCAGCGATGTCGTCCCAGGTCCCGTAGAGGCGGAGCCGCGCGCGCCCGTGGAGCGCGGGCAGGTCGCGATGGGAGGCGTAGTAGCGCACGTCGCGCTCGTAGAAGATGACCTGGTGGCCGGCGGCATCGAGCGCGCGGATCAAGCTGCGCCACAGGGTCGCGTGGCCGTTGCCCCACGACGAGCTGACCGTGAGGCCAAAGATCACGATGCGCATCGTTGCACCTGGTCGCGGATCGCGGCGGGGATGCGCAGCAGGTCGAGCCAGCCGCGCGCCGAGGCACTCATCCGCTGGTACGTGTAGGCGACCTTCTTGGCGGTCTGTTCGGGGCCGAAGTACGCGAGGTAGCCGGGACTGTTGAACGAGAAGAAGGACAGCGCATCGGCATCGTTGACGGCGCGCAGCCGCGGCGACTCGCCGGCGCGCTCGTGGACCGAGATGAGCGTGCAGGCGTCGCGTGCGATACCGGCCGGGACGCCCGCGCGGTCGAAGAGGCTGGCCGCGAAGCGCGCACCGGCGGCGGCATGCGCGTCCTTGAACGCCTGGTAGTCGCTGGCGAGGTGCTCGATGCGGACGTCGGCCTCGCTGGTCAGCCGCTCGATGTCGTGGAGCAGCGCGGCGAGCTGGACGGCGGCCGGCGCGTGCGGATCGAGGCGCAGGGCCCACTGCCACGTGTCGAGCGCGTGATCGAAGTCGGCGCGCACGAGCGGCTTGACGAGATCGTGCAGGCGGCGATGCTCATCGAGCACGCGGCCGAACCAGCGCTCGTTCGAGCAGGCGTTGCGCTGACCGGCGACGCGCTGGGTCCGGATCACGAGCTCGCGCCGCAGGCTCGGCACGTCGACGGGTGGCGAGATCACGTGCAGCGGCTTGCGGCGCGCGACGAGCTCGTCCACCCGCCGATCGAAGTGCCAGAAGTCGAACGTCTCGCTGCGCCAGTCGAAGCTGGTCAGCGCGTTCGCGAGATCGCTGCCGGGCGCGTGGAACTCGATCGCGAGCGTCATGTCAGCACGCGTAGCGCCGCACCATCGCGGCGCAGAACTCGGCGAACTCCTCGGGACGACGGGGTGGACTGGTGTAGTGGGGCTCGATGCCGGCCTCCTCGGGGGTGAAGCAGAACGTCACGGTGACGTCGAAGTCCTCGAGCGCCTTCATCTGGCGATCGAACCAGGCCTCGCGCGTGGGCCGTGCGTAGTCCGACCACGACAGGCCGGTGCGCAGCCGCTTGACGCGCATCTGCTTGAGCCACTTCACGGCGTCATCGAGCCGGTGATCCTCGAAGTGGAACCACTGGCAGACACCGAGCTCGTCGGTGTGCTCGGCGAGCACGCTCGCGGCGGGCTTGGCGGTGTTGTCCTCGCGAACCACGCCCATGTAGAAGTGGCGGTAGTACGAGGAGCCCTCGGCCTCGCGGTGACGTGTCGTCGCCGGCCATGCGCGCGGCAGGTCGAGCAGGCTGTACCAGTGAATGCGGGGCGCCTTGCCGCGCAGCAGCTCGGCGGTGCGGCGCAGGCCGTGGGCCTGGACCCACTCGGCACCGAACGTCGACACGCCGACCTCGCTGATCCAGACGGGCTTGTCGGTGACCGCCTGGATCTCGGCGAGCTTGTCGGGCCACTCGTCGAGCTGCCAGTGATTCCAGTCGAGCGGGAAGCCGTGAACGGCGACCGCGTCGACGTGGTCGAGCACGCCCTGGCGCTGCATGTTCTGGATGAAGCCCGGATCGATCGGCGAGATGCCGCCGAGGACACGTGTCAGCGTCGGGTGCTCGGCGTGAATGGCCTGACCGGCGAGGGTCGCCATCTGCGCGAACTTCGACCAGTCGGGATCGAGCTGAAAGTCCCAGTGTGATTTGTTGTTCGGCTCGTTCCAGATCATCACGGCTTCGATCACGGCAACACCTCCGCGTCAGATTCGACCGCACGCCGGGACTGGCGGCGGCACAGATAGACCTCGTCCTCGGCGTGCTTCTCGATCGCGAAGCCCGAGCTGCGCAGCATCGCCTCGGCGCACGCGCGGTTCGGGATCCACCAGTTCGTCCAGTCACCGGCGTAGCGGTTCTCGACGAAGTACATCGCCGGATGCCCGGGCCGGTCGAAGATCGCGGTCTCCTCGAACGGATAGTCGGGCGCGACGGGCACGGGCTCGGGGCCCCGCTGCATGCTCTGGAACAGCAGCATGTCGCGCGTGACATGATCGTGGAGCAGGTCGAGCGCGAGCAGCGGGTGGCGCAGGTGATAGAGCACGCCCATGAAGATGACGAGGTCGAACCGCTCGCCCAGGCGGCCGACCGAGTAGACGTCGAGCTGCCGCAGCTCGATGTCGTGGCCGAGCACCTCGGCCGCGAGCTGGGCCTGGGCGAGGTAGCGCGGATCGGTGTCGATGCCGACCACGCGCGCGGCACCGCGCCGCTTCATCTCGAACGCGTAGAAGCCGGCGTTGCAGCCGATGTCGAGCACGGTCTTGCCGGATAGATCCTCGGGGATGGCGGCCGAGAACCGCGCGAACTTGTTGCGCGGGTAGTCGCCGAGGAAGTGCTCGGGCGCGGTCTCGATCCCGTCGAGCACGATGTTGTGGAACCAGGGATCGAGGTCGCGAATGCGGCGCTCGAGCATGCTCTGCCGTACGGCCATCACATCACCTCCAGGACGTAGCGCTCGAGCTCCGACGTCCGGTGGGCGGCGGTGTGCTCGGCGAGGATGCGCGCGCGGCCGCGGCTGCCGATCGCCGCGCGCTGGGTTTCGGGGAGCTCGAGAGCGCGCAGCACGTCCTCGCCGCCGCGCGCGAGCAGGATCTCGGTGCCCGGCTCGAGCAGCTCCTCGATGCCGGGCCACACATCGCTGATGATCGGCACGCCGCAGGCGGCTGCCTCGAACAGCCGCACGCTCGGCGAGTAGCCGCGCGCGATCATCTCGCGCCGCGTCAGGTTCAGCGCGAACCCGGTGCGATTGTAGAACGCGCGGTGGCCGTCGGGCGCGAGGTGCTCGATGCGCTCGACGTTCGCCGGCCACTCGATCGCGTCGGGATACTGCGGCCCGGCGACGACGAAGTTGCGCCGGGGGGCGCGCCGCGCCGGATCGATGAGCAGCCGCTGCACGCCCGGCTGACGATCGTCGCTGTAGGTGCCCATGTATCCGATGTCCCAGCGGCGCTGGTGCGGCTCGGGCGCGTACAGCTCGGGATCGACCGAGCAGTACAGCGCGCGGGCGCACGGGGCACCGAGCTCGCGCTCGATCTCGGTCAGGGTCGGGCCGCCGGTGAAGGACAGGTAGAGGTCGTAGTCTCGCACCTGATCGCGCGTGAGGTACTCGCAGGTTCCGGCGGCCACCGCGGCGAGCGTGACCGGCGTGTCGATATCGTAGAACGCGGCGACGCCGCGCGCGTTCTCCTGGACCCAGCGCCCGACCTCGATGCCGTCGGGCACGTACGAGCCGACGACGACGACATCGGCCTCGCGGATGGTCCGGGTGAACCGGTCGCGCAGCTCGGGCAACGTGCGGTAGAGCGACGTGCGGCCGTACGGCGGCTGTGACAGATCGCGGTTCTCCGCGTACCACGGCACGTCGCGCTCGAGGAACAGCACGTCATGGCCGCGCGCCGCGAGCTCGCGCACGAGGCTGCGATAGGTCGTCGCGTGGCCGTTGCCCCACGACGACGTGATCGAGAGGCCGAGAAACACGAACGACAGCGTGCGGTCGCCGGCGTCGCCGCGGATCGGCCGGGTTCGCTCGCCGAGCGCGGCCTCGACGTCCCGCGCGCGATGCGCGTACGTGTGCTCGCGCAGCATCCGGTCGTGGGCGCGGTCTCCGATCGCGCGCGCCTTCGCCGGCGTCAGCGCACGGACGTGGCGCGCGACCTGGTCGCCATCGGCGGCGACGAGGACCTCGTGGTCGGGCTCGAGGAAGTTCTCGATGCCGACCCACTCGTCGGTGATCAGGCACGCGCCGGCGCCTGCCGCCTCGAACACGCGGGTCGCCGGGGAGTAGCCGTACGACGCCATCGAGTCGCGGCTGATGTTGAGCACCGCGAGCGGCGTGCAGTTGAACGCGTTGTGATCGCGCGTGTAGACGTGGCCGACGTAGCTCACGTTGTCGGGCATCGGCTTGTCCTGCCAGCCGGCACCGCCGAGCAGGAAGCGACGGTCGGGCAGTGCGGCGGCCGCCTCGAGGAAGAACTGCTCGACGCGCCGCTCGCGGTCGGGCAGCCGGTTGCCGAGGAAGCCGAGCGACGCCATGAAGCGCGCGTCGGGCTCGACCGGATGGTGGGTCTCCGGATCGAGCGCGTTGTAGATCGGCACGCAGGCGCGCGCGCCGAACCGCTCGTACGCGGCGACGACCGGAGGGCCGCCGCCGTAGGTGAACACGATGTCGTAGCGGGGGACGAGCGCGCGGAACGGATCGGCCGGGTCCTTGCCCATGCGATCGAGCGTCGCCGGCGCGTCGACGTCCCAGAACGCGACCAGCGTACGCCGCTCCTGGAGATCGAGCACGAGCCGCTCGAGCAGCTCGTCGAACACGCCGACGCCGCTCGCCTTGACGACGAGATCGCTGCCACGCGCCTGCTCGATGACGCGTTCGACTGCCTCGACCGTCGGTGGGTAGACCACGACGGTCGCCCACGGCGGATCCTCGATGTCGCGGTGCTGCTGGCGGTCGTACGCATCGGGTTCGAAGAACGTGATCTCGTGGCCGCGGTTCGCGAGTGCGCGCACGATGCCGCGGTAGTAGGTCGCCGCGCCGTTCCAGTACGCGGAGACGAGGCTCGATGCAAAGAACGCGATCTTCATGTCAACTCCTCGACAATCGTCAACAGCTCGTCGACGCGGTGGGCGCACGTGTGACGGCCGAGGATCGTCGCGCGGCCGTTGCACGCGAGCTCGCTGGCCAGCTCGCGGTCGGCGAGCACCGCGCGCAGCTGGCGCTGCATCTCGTCACCGCTGGCCGCGACCAGGTAGTCCTCACCCGCGGTGAACAGTCCCTCGCTGTCGTGCCACGGTGCCGAGATCAGCGGGATGCCGCACGCGAGCGCCTCGAACGGCCGGATCGTCGGGATGCCGGGCAGCGCCTCGACATACGGTCGCCGCGGTACGTGCACGGTCACGCGATGCCGCGCGAACACGGCGGGGACGTGGAAGTTCGGCAGCCAGCCGGCGTAGTGAATGCCGGCGTTCGCGAGCGCGAGCTTCGCCTCGTCGGGATAACGCACGCCGTGGACGTTCGCGGAGAGTCCGAGCACGCGGACCGGCTCGATCAGCATCGCGCCGAGCTCGGCGGACCGCTCGCCGTCGCCCCAGTTGCCGATCCACACCAGGTCGCCGTCCCGCGCGTGCCCCGGTTGCGGCGCGAACACGCGCACGTCGGCGGCCTCGTGCCACGTCCACGCGCGCTCGGCCCAGCCGCGCTCGCGATAGAGATCGCGGATCACCGCGCCGAACGCGAGCACACCGTCATAGTTGCGGAGGTCGTACGCCGCCATCTCGTGCGGGGCGGTCACCGAGCGGTGGTGGGTGTCGTGGAACAGGAGCTTGTAGCGCCGGCTGCGCGCGCGGTGCTCGCCGATCCGCTTGACGAGATAGTGATCGTTCCACTCGTGGACGATCACTAGGTCGACTTCGTCGAGTGCCTCGTCGAGATCGAGTGCCGCTCCGTAGCGACGGCTGTCGAGCTCCGGGTACGCCGCGTGGAACGCCGCGATCGCCGCCTCGCCGTGGTCGCGCACGAGGTTCTGCACGCTCCACGCATCCTCGGGCTCGAAGACGCGGACGTCATGATGACGCGCGAGCAGCTCGGTGACGACTCCGCGCAGGAAGTGGGCGTTGCCGTGGTTCCAGTCCGAGATGAGCGAGTGGTAGAAGCACGCGATCTTCACGCGCACACCTCCTGCTTGGCGCCGGCGAGCTCGGTGTACAGCTCGTGATAGCTCGCGGCCATTCGTGCCGGTGTCAGCGCGAGCGCGCGTGCGCGACCGAGTGCGGCGAGCGCCCGCCGCCGCAACGGGTCCGCGGTCAGCTGGTGAAGCGCGTGCGCGAGCGCGTGCGGATCGCCGGGTGGGACGAAGATCGCGGCCTCGCCCCAGACCTCCTGCAACGTGTCGATCCGGCCGAGCACGAGCGCGGCGCCGGCGAGCGCGGCCTCGAGAGCGGAGAGCCCGAACGGCTCGTAGCGCGCGGGCAGCGCGTAGATCGATGCGCGGCTCATCCAGTCCGCGAGCGCCTCGGGGCGCAGCTCGCCGAGCAGCTTGACGGCCCTCGCCTGCACCGTGCCCTCGCCTGCCGGGCCCGCCGTCGGTCCGGCGACGTGGATCGGCCACGCGACGCTCGCCGCCGCCGCATCGAGCGTGGCGAGCCCCTTCGCGTCGTCCCACAGCCGGCCGGCCGCGAGCACGAACGGCTGCTTCGTCCCCGGCTGCCAGGCGGCGGGATCGCGACCGTTCGCGATCACGCGTGCCGGCCGATCGAGCTGGTAGGCGCCGAGGATGCTGCGCAGGATCGCCTGCGTCGGCGCGACGACCGAGTCCGCCGCGGTGAGTCCGGCCGTCACGCGACGGCGATACTCGTCCCACTCGCTCGGCGCCTCGCAGCCGCGCACCGCGCGGAACCACGTGCAGACGCACGAGTGCGCGACCGAGATCACCGGCACGCCGAACGACAGCGCCGCGTGCGCGTAGCCGTTGATGTGGACGAGGTCGGGCTTGACCCGCTCGGCGAGCCCGCGCAGCCAGTCGCTCGCGGCGTCGACATCGCGCCACGGGTCCGGCATCCACTCGAGCGCGTACGAGCTGGGCTCGAGCTCGGCGTTCGGCAACGCGGCGATCGCGCGGGCCTGCCCCGGGCTCGGCGGTGCGCCCATCGTCGCGAGCGTGACGTCGACATCGTGGGTGCGCAGCGCGGTGATCAGCTCGCACGCGTAGGTCCATACGCCACCGACCGTATCGGCGGTCATCAGGACGCGCAGGCTCATCGCACGCCCCTCGCCTCGCTGCGGCCGCCGCGATAGATCGTGTCGAGCACGCGCGCGAGGTCGACCAGCTTCGTCGCATCCTCGTCGAACGCATCGCCGCGGGCGAGCCGCTCGGTCCAGTCGACCGCTGCGCGACCTCCCCACTCGTCGGGCGGACTCGCGAGCCGCTCGGTGCGGGTGCCGTCGTAGCGCTCGGCGACGAAGTCGTAGAACGAGCCGTCGACGTTACGCAGCGCGACACCGCCGGCCGTCCCGTACACCGACGCCTCGATCACGGCGTCGCGGCCGGCCGAGATTCGCCACGAGCACGCGAGCCGCACGACGACGCCGCCCGCGAGCTGGAGCTGGACCGCCGCGTAGTCCTCGACCTGACCGCCATTGCCGGCGAGCGGCCTGCCCGCCGCGTAGAGCCGGCTATCGACCTCGGTGACCGCCGGGTAGTCGAGCAGCCAGAGCGCGAGGTCGACGAGGTGGACACCGAGATCGATGACGCAGCCGCCGCCGGACAGCTGCTTGTCGTAGAACCACGGGGCATCGGGGCCGTACGCGTTGTGAAACACGAGATCGATCGCGAACGGCGTCCCGATCCCGCCGGCGCTCACGAC
>DAIRFU010000518.1:0-5199 GCA_036794935.1 Kofleriaceae bacterium
CGCGATCACGAGCGGGATCGTCGCGCCGTAGAGCGCGAGCAGCAGGTCCGAGCCGGCGCGCAAGAGGTCCTTGGCCGCGTCGGGCCCGCTCATCATCACGCGCAGGTCGAACCCGGCGCAGAAGCGGTCGGGCCGGCCGGCGAGCACGATCGCGCTGGCCTCCTCTTCGGCACGCGCGAGCGCCGCGACCAGCGCGTCGATCATCGGCCGCGAGAGCGCGTTCGCCTTGCCATCGTCCATCTGGACGACGGCGACCTTGTTGTCGAGGGTGTAGGAAGCGAGGTCTGCCACGGGCGGACTGTAGCCGCGATCGTGGCCGCCGTGCGCTTCCTACACGCTCGAGCTGACTACGAGCAGCCGCTCGTCGAGCCGCAGTTCGGGCACTTGTGGCAGGCGCCGTTGCGCACCATCAGCGTGCCGCACTCGTGGCACGGCGGGGCGTCGGTCTCCTGCACCCACGCGCGGTCCTTCACCTCGACGGGGATCGCCGGCTCGATGCCACTCTTGACCTCGACGGACACGAAGTCCTTCGAGAGGAGCGGGACCTTGGGCAGGTCGAGCTGCGCGGCCTTCGCGGCCGGGTGGCGCTCGCTCATCGACTGGCCGTCGGCCGGGAACCGGATCGCGAGCCAGCGGAACAGGTAGTCCATGATCGACGTCGCGATCGGGATCTCTTGGTTGCCGGTGAACCCCGACGGCTCGAACCGCGTCCCCTTGAACTTCTCGATCAGGACGTGGAGCGGGACGCCGTGCTGGAGCGCGAGCGAGATCGCGGTCGCGAACGAGTCCATGAGGCCGGCGATGACCGAGCCTTCCTTCGCCATGCGGACGAAGATCTCGCCCGGCGTGCCGTCGGGGTAGAGGCCGACGGTCAGGTAGCCCTCGTGGCCGCCGATCGAGAACTTGTGCGTGAACGACGCGCGCTCGTCGGGCAGCTTGTAGCGGTTCGCCATCGGCGGACCGGCCGGGCGCGTCTTGCGCGCGCGCAGCGCCTCGACGAGGCGGCGCTCCTCGGGCGCGAGCAGATCGAGCGGCTCGATATTCGCAGCGAGAGCCGCGGCGGGCAGCTGCGAGCCATTCGACGTGGCCTGCTGCATGTTCGTGGACAGCGGCTGGGTGCGCTTGCAGCCGTCGCGGTAGACGGCGATCGCCTTGAGGCCGAGCTTCCAGGCCTGGATGTACGCGTCCTCGATGTCCTCGACCGTGCACTCGGTGGGCAGGTTGACGGTCTTGGAGATCGCACCCGACAGGAACGGCTGGACCGCCGACATCATGCGGATGTGACCCATGTAGTGGATCGAGCGCGTGCCGGCTGACGCCTTGAACGCGCAGTCGAACACGGGCAAGTGCTCGTCCTTGAGGTGCGGCGCCCCCTCGATCGTGTCCTTCGCGTTGATGTGCGAGAGGATGTCCTCGCACTCCTTCTCGGAGTAGCCGAGCTTGGAGAGAGCCTCGGGGACCGTGTGGTTCACGATCTTGAGCAGGCCACCACCGACGAGGCGCTTGTACTTGACGATCGCGATGTCGGGCTCGATGCCGGTCG
This sequence comes from Kofleriaceae bacterium, assembly GCA_036794935.1. Lineage (GTDB taxonomy): Bacteria > Myxococcota_A > Polyangia > Haliangiales > Haliangiaceae > JABFXX01. The sequence goes on from DAIRFU010000518.1 coordinate 1,544, forward strand.
TGTCGCAGTCCATGAGGAACGCGATCGTGCCGGTCGGCGCGAGGACCGTGGTCTGGCCGTTGCGAAAGCCGTACTTCTCACCGAGCGTGATCGCCTCGTCCCACGACTGGCGCGCCGCGCCGAGCAGGTCGTCGGGCACGTGCTGGTGGTCGATGCGCTCGACACTCGCGCGGTGCTTGCGCATGACGCGCAGGAACGGGGTCTCGTTGACAGCGTAGCCGGCGAACGGACCGGTCGCGTCGGACGCGATCTGCGCGGACTGGCGATACGCCTCGCCGCACATCACGGCGGTGATCGCGGCGGCGTAGGCGCGGCCGGGCTCGCTGTCGTACGCCATCGAGCGCGACATCAGCAGCGCGCCGAGGTTGGCGTAGCCGAGGCCAAGCGGACGGAACTTGTAGCTGTTCTCGGCGATGCGCTCGGTCGGGTAGCTCGAGTTATCGACGATGATCTCCATCGCGGTGATCGTCGTCTGCACGGCGCGCTTGAACGGCTCGATGTCGAGCTCGCCGTCGGGACGCTGGAACTTGCGGAGGTTCAGCGAGGCGAGATTGCACGCCGAGTCATCGAGGAACATGTACTCCGAGCACGGGTTCGACGCGTTGATGCGCGCCGTGTTGATGCACGGATGCCAGTCGTTGATGGTCGTGTCGTACTGCATGCCGGGATCGCCGCAGATCCAGGCAGCGTCGGCCATCTTGCGCATGAGCTTGCGAGCCGAGTGGGTCTCGACGACCTTTCCATTGGTCACGGACTTGGTAGTCCATTCGCCATCGCGCGTGACCGCGTTCATGAACTCGTCCGTCACGCGCACCGAGTGGTTCGCGTTCTGGTAGTTCACCGAGTCATACGCGCCGCCCACCACATTGAAGCCACCGTCGTAGCCGGCATCGATCAGCGCCCAGGCCTTCTTCTCCTCGATCGCCTTGCAATCGATGAAGTCGACGACATCCGGGTGATCGATGTCGAGAATCACCATCTTCGCCGCGCGGCGCGTCTTGCCGCCACTCTTGATCGCGCCGGCGAACGCATCGAAGCCACGCATGAACGAGACCGGGCCGCTCGCCGTGCCACCGCCGTTGAGGTGCTCGCGCGAGCTGCGCAGGCTCGACAGGTTCGAGCCGGTGCCCGAGCCGTACTTGAAGAGCATGCCCTCGGTCTTCGCGAGGCCGAGGATGGAGCCCATCGAATCATCGACGGAGTTGATGAAGCACGCCGAGCACTGCGGGTGCTCCTCGACGCCGACGTTGAACCAGACCGGCGAGTTGAACGCCATCTTCTGGTGGACGAGCAGGTGCACGAGCTCGTCGCGGAACGACCACGCGTCGGCTTCGGTCTTGAAGTAGCCGTCGGCCTTGCCCCAGCCGTAGATCGTGTCGGCGACGCGCGCGATCATCTGGCGGACCGAGGCCTCGCGCTGCGGCGTGCCGAGCGTGCCGCGGAAGTACTTCTGGACGACGACGTTGGTCGCCGTCTGCGACCAGCTCCTGGGGAACTCGACACCACGCTGCTCGAAGAACACCTTGCCGTCGGCACCGGAGATGACCGCATCGCGCTTCTCCCACTCGACGGTGTCGAACGGATCGACACCCTGACGGGTGAAGAACCGCTCGAAGGTCAGACCCGGGCGCTCATCCTTGATGACGCGCGACGTCTGACGAATGGCGGACCGGTTGGCCTTTTGCGACTCCTGGGTGTGACCCGGTGCAATGGCGGCGGACTTCACGAGCATGACCCCTCCTGGTTCCTACGGCGGTGAGAAAATGGTGACGTACTGGTCTGATCGATGGCTGTCAGCGATCACGAGGCGGCTGCGGGAGCATTCTGGGCATAGCTGCGCTACTGGCAGACCGAGCTATCTGCCCGAGACCCCTCGTGATTTGGCTGCTGCTGAACTGCTGGGACGCTGCGATTGGCTTCGTTGGCTGGCGAGCTTTGCGAGGTGAACCGTCTAGCAGACCGGTGTGACGCTTCGCGTTCGCTGGCGTGACCGTGGAGACAAGTGCGGCGGGACTTCTTTGTACTTATGGCGTTAGGAGTGGGCAAGAAAAAGTGCGCTATATTTGGGGGCTCAACCGGGAGCATGTCCTACATATAGTGTAGGTGCGAAAGAGATATTCACGTGGACTACTTGTGGATTGAGGGTGGATTGAGGGTGAATCCGGATCTGTTTCGTGAGGGATTCTCAGAGGTTGTTGTAGACTGTGGATAAGCCTGTGATCTCGCTGGGAACCGTGAATTGACGCGCGGTGTTACGGGGAGATCTCGGGTCCAAAAAAATTTGGATTCACATCCGGATTGGTGTGGAAGGAGGGGTTCGGCCCAGCGCTACCCCGCCCGACGAGAAAATCGCCACGCGACGGCGATTCGCGTGTGCTTATCGGTCGTTACACCGCCGCAGGGTGTTGCACCCCTCGCGACCCGCGGACGCTACGGACGCGCGTTGAGCTCGGCTCGGGCGCGCGCGCGGATCGCCTTGCGCGGGTGCTTCTCGGCCGTCTCCTCGAGGTACGAGCGCAGCGGCGGACCGATCTCGCGCATGAAGCCGACGATGCGGTCGTCGGCGTCCGGCGTCGTGATGAAGCCTCGTAACACCGTCTTCAGGAGCTCGGGGTTCTCGCGATAGGTCGCGTCGAGCTTGATCGCCTCGCGGAAGTCCTCGATGCCGTCGCTCCACCACAGCCGACCGAAGTTCGCCTTGCCCGAGATGAACGCGAGCTCGGCGTTGTCCGGGTTCGCCTTGCGCGCGCGACGCAGCACCGCGACCGCTTGCTCGTAGTTCTCGGCGTCGATCAGCGCGTTCGCGCGCTCGATGACGCGCGGCACCGGATCGGCCTCCGGCTGCTCGTCGATGACGATCTGCGAGTCCGAGTCCGCCGTGGGTGCGGCGGCCTGCTTCGAGCCGCCACTCGCGGCGATCACGATGATGACGACGAGCGCGACCAGCGCACCGCCACCGATCATCAGCTGGCGCTTCGTGAGCGGCAGGCCCGCGATCACGCCGCGTGGAGTCGCGCCCCGCGCGCTCGTCGACGGTCGCGTCGGCGGCACGCTCATCGATCGATCGGGCGCCGCCGGATCCGTCGTCGCCGCACCCGGCACGACCGGCGTCGGCCCGGTGGAGAACTGTGGCGGCGGCACGTAGGGTCCGGCCTCGGGCAGCGGCGGCAGCGTGCCCCCAGCGGGCGGCGTCGCGCCGACCTCCGCACCGGAGGACTGCGCCTCCGGAGGCGACGCCTCCATCGCCGAGGCATCCGCCGCCGCCGGCATCACCGCGGAGTCCGGCAGGATCGCCGAGTCCGACAGCGGGATCGCCGGCTGTGAATCGCCGGGGACGTTCCAGCCCGACATCGTCGCCTGCTGGCTCCCGACCGGCGGCGCATTCTCGGGCAGGGCACGCGCGAACAGCGCGGCCGCGCTCATCTTGGCCGCCTTGCTCGCCGCCAGCTCGATCGCCTTGGCCATCTCGACGGCCGACGCGTAGCGATCGGTGGGCGACTTCGCGAGCGCCTTCGCGATCACCGCCTCGAGATCGCCGTAGTCGGTGCTCGGATCGACCGACGCGAGCGTCGGCGGCCGCTCCATCAGGTGCTTGCGCACGACCTGGATCGGATCGCGGCCGTCCTGAAGCCCCACCATATCCGCAAGATCATCCT
>DAIRFU010000519.1:0-5199 GCA_036794935.1 Kofleriaceae bacterium
GAGCTGCTGCCGCAGCAGCCGAACGTCGGCCTCGGCGGCGTGAACTTCGCGAATTCGACGTACGTGCTGCCCGAGAAGGCCGAGTGGAAGGGCGAGAAGCTCTCCGATCGCACGGTCAAGTACACGCTCGAGACCGATCACCTCGTCGTCGAGAAGACGTTCGAGATCGTCCCCGCGTCATACATCGTCAAGCTGTCGGTCAAGATCACCGCGAAGGTGCCGACCGGGCAGCAGGCCCACGAGATCCTCGCGGTCAGCGTGTACGGCTTCCAGGATCCGAAGGATAGCGGCGGCGGTGGCCAGAGCGTCGCGGCGCGCGTGTGGAGCTCGTCGACGCTGCGCGACGGCGAGGTCTACAACACCGGCGTCAAGGCGGTGCAGAAGAAGCCGCGCTACGAGTACGACTTCAAGTGGACCGGCTTCGAGCACCCGTTCCTGCTCGTCGGTGTCGCGCCCAAGCCGCAGCCGGGCGTCAGCCTCGCGAAGGAGACGCTCCCGGTCGGCGATTCGGGCCTCATGCGGACGAACATCATGTTCCTCCCGGGCGCGATGTTTCAGGGCGGCAGCGGCGCGCTCGTCCGCGAGATCGACGCGTACCTCGGCCCGAAGAACTATGAAACGCTCGAGGCCGCCGACTCGGTCGTCGGCTTCACGACCGACTTCACGTCCACGGTCAACCTCGGCTGGTTCGGCTTCATCGGCAAGTGGCTGATGTGGCTGCTGCTCAAGTTCTACGCGTTCGTCGGCAACTGGGGCCTCGCGATCATGCTGCTGACCTTGCTCGTCAAGGGAGCGACGATCCCGTTCACGACCAAGTCGATGCGGTCGATGAAGACGATGGCCGTGCTGGCGCCGGAGATGAAGGCGCTGCAGGCGAAGTACAAGGACGATCGCCAGCGCCTCCAGATGGAGACGATGGCGCTCTACAAGCAGCACGGCGCGAACCCGCTCTCGGGGTGCCTGCCGATGGTGCTGCAGATGCCGATCTGGTTCGCGCTGTACCGGATGCTGTCGGCGACGGGCGAGCTGTACCAGCAGCCGTTCATCCCGGGCTGGATCGACGATCTGACCGCGGCGGACCCGACGCACGTCCTGCCGGTGGTGCTGCTCGTGACGATGTTCGTGCAGGCGCGGCTACAGCCGGCGTCTCCGGATCCGTCGCAGAAGATGCAGCAGAACATGATGAAGTACGGCCTGCCGCTGATGTTCGGCGTGATGGGCTTCTTCTTCCCGTCGGGGCTGACGCTCTACATCTTCACGAACACGGTTCTGTCCGCGATCCACTCGATCTACATGAACAAGTTCGACAAGAAGAGCATCGAGATCGCGGCGAAGCTCAAGGCGGCGCAGGAGAAGAAGGCGCAGGAGGCGGACAAGACGACCGGGGCGAAGGCGAAGAACGCCACATCCGGGGGCGCTGCCCCCGGATCCCCCCGGGACAAGGTTTCGGACGCGGATGCAAGCGGTGACGGCGAGCCCACGAGTGGCCCGGTCCGGACGCCGCCGCGTCCCAACCCGAACCGCTCCAAGCGCAACAAGAAGCGCCGACGCTAAGGTTATGGAGGCAGCTGTGACAGAGACGACTGCGGATCGTGAAGACCTCGCCGAAAAGGCGAGCGAGTTCTTGCTCGGCGTGCTCGAGCGCATGGGTATCTCGGCGGATATCGACATCAAGGACGACACCGACAAGACGGTGCTCGACATCCAGACCGGCGATACCGAGCTGGTGATCGGCCGGCGCGGCGTCGTGATCGATGCCTTGCAACACCTGGTCAACAAGGCCGTGTTCAAGGAGAAGCGCGACGAGAAGACCAAGCCGCTCGTCGTCGACGCCGGCGGGTTTCGCGACAAGCAGGTCGAGCGCCTGCGGTCGCTCGCGCAGCGCATGGGCGAGAAGGCGCTGGAGACCAAGCAGGTCGTCGAGCTCCAGCCGATGACGCCACACGATCGACGCATCGTGCACATGGCGATCTCCGAGATGTACCCGGCACTGACGACGCGCAGCGAGGGTGAGGGCGAAGATCGCCACATCCTCGTCGTGCCCGCCGAGTAACCGGACGCGCACGTGATCGCGGGCGATGACACGATCGCGGCGATCGCGACGGCCGCCGGCGTCGGTGGCGTCGGCATCGTGCGCATCAGCGGGCCGGACGCGGTGGACATCGCGGCGAGCGTTCTCGGCGTCGAGCCGGGTGCGCTCGATCGGCGCGTCCGCGTCGGCTGGGCGCGGGGGCCGGACGGCGTGCGCATCGACCAGGTGCTCGCGTTCGCGATGCGTTCGCCGTCGTCGTTCACCGGCGAGGACGTCGCCGAGCTGCACGGTCACGGCGGCGCGCACAACCTGGAGCGGCTGCTGGCCGCGGTGCTCGCGCGCGGCGCGCGGATCGCCGACCCGGGCGAGTTCACGCGGCGGGCGGTCGCCAGCGGCAAGCTCGATCTGCTGCGCGCCGAGGCGCTACTCGAGGTGATCCACGCCGGCAGCGAGCGCGCGTGGCGGCTGGCACAGCAAAACCTCGGCGGCAGGCTCGGCGAGGTCGCCGGCGAGCTCGAGCAGCGCGCGACCGGTGTGCTCGCGGAGATCGAGGGCCGCATCGACTTCCCCGAGCAGGGCATCGAGGCGGAGGACGCGGTGGTGATCGGCGGCGAGCTCGAGGCGCTGGCGGCGCGCTGCGGCAAGCTCGCCGACGGGTTTCGTCACGGCCGCGCGGTCGGTCACGGGATCACGGTCGCGCTCGTCGGCCCGGTCAACGTCGGCAAGTCGTCGCTGCTCAACGCGCTGATCGGCAAGGAGCGCGCGCTGGTCGCTCCGCTGCCCGGCACCACGCGCGACTACCTCGAGGTCGCCGACGTCTGGGATGGCGTCGCGGTGACGATCGTCGATACCGCCGGTACGCGCTCGACCAGCGATGCGATCGAGGCGCGCGGCATCGCGCTCGGCGAGCAGCGGGTCGCGGTCGCCGACGTCGTCGTCGTCGTCAACGATCACGCGTCGGCGTGGGATGACGGCGCGCGGTATGCGGAACGGGCGCTGGTCGTGCGCAGCAAGGCGGATCTCGGCGGCGAGCTGCACGGCGCGCTCGCGACGTCGGCGGAGACCGGGCACGGGCTCGACGAGCTCAAGCGCCGCGTGCTCGCGCTCGCCGGCGTCGCCGACCGCGAGGGGAGCGAGGACGCGTTCGTGACGACGGCTCGTCAGCAGGCGACCGCCGCGGCGGCGCGCGATGCGTTCGCGGCCGCGCACGTGGCGTGGCGCGGGCAGCGGGTGGCGGAGATCGTCGCGCTCGAGGTGCGTCAGGGGCTGTCGGCGCTCGCGCAGCTCCGCGGCGTCGAGGTCGGCGACCGCGTGCTGGACGAAGTGTTTGCGCGGTTCTGCATCGGCAAGTGATCCGGGATGACATCCACGGGCGGGGAGATATAGTCCCGCGGCCGTGACCCTCGACGATGAAGCACGCGACGAGCTCCGCGGGCTCGAGGCTCGCCACCGCCTGCGTACGCCCCGCGTCGTCGACGGCCCGCACGGTCCGCGCATCACGCTCGATGGCGCGCCGGTCGTCAACGCGGCCTCGAACGACTACCTCGCGCTCGCGGGTGACCGCCGGCTGGTGCGCGCGGCGACGAGCGCGCTCGACGAGACCGGCGCCGGTGCCGGCGCCTCGCGGCTGATCACCGGCAACCATCGCCGCCACGTCGCGCTCGAGCAGGCGCTCGCCGACTGGCTGCGCTACCCCGCCGTCCGCCTGTTCAACAGCGGCTACGTGGCGAACCTCGGCGTGCTCACCGCGCTCGTCGGTGCCGGTGACGTCGTGTTCTCCGACGAGCTCAACCACGCGAGCATCATCGATGGTTGCCGGCTCTCGCGCGCGGAGATCGTCGTGTTCCCGCACCGCGACCTCGGCGCGCTCGAGCGTGCGCTCGCGTCGACCGCCGGCCGGCGTCGCCTCGTCGTGTCCGAGTCGCTGTTCTCGATGGACGGCGACCGCGCGGACGTCGAGGCGCTCGCCGCCCTGTGCCGCCGTCACGGTGCCGCGCTCGTGCTCGACGAGGCCCACGCGGTCGGTGCGTGGGGACCCGAGGGCCGCGGCATCGCGGCGGCCGCGGGCGTCGTGCCCGACATCCTCGTCGGCACCTGCGGCAAGGCGCTCGGCAGCTTCGGCGCGTTCGCGGCGACGACCGCCGCGATCTCCGAGCTGCTGTGGAATCGCGCGCGGCCGTTCGTGTTCTCGACGGGGTTGCCGCCGAGCGTACCGGCGAGCGTGCAGGCGGCGGTCGAGATCGTGCGCGGCAGCGAGGGAGAACAACGTAGACGCACACTGGATGCACATGCAACAAAGTTGCGAGAGCGACTGCGTGGCATCGGCGGTGACCCGCGCAGCGCGATCGCGCCCCTGCTCGTCGGTGATGACCGGCGCGTGATGGCCGTCAGCGCCGCCGTGCTCGAGCGCGGCGTGTTCGTCCAGGGCATCCGGCCGCCGACCGTCCCCGAGGGCACGGCGAGGCTGCGGATCAGCCTGTCGGCGGGACACACCGATGCGGACATCGAGGCCATCGCGAGCGCGGTCCACGCGGCGATCGATGGCGGAAGGACGCGCTGATGCAGCGACTCGAGGAGCTCGATACCCAGGTGCTCTGGCACCCGTTCACGCAGATGGCCGAATGGTCGCCGCTGGTGATCGCGTCCGGTGACGGCAACTTCCTCATCGATGCGGCCGGCCGGCGCTACCTCGACGGCGTCAGCTCGCTCTGGTGCAACGTCCACGGCCATCGCCACCCGCGACTCGATCGCGCGCTGCGCGACCAGCTCGATCGCCTCGCCCACTCGACCTTCCTCGGGCTCAGCCACGAACCGGGCATCCGGCTCGCCGCCGATCTCGTCGCGGTCACGCCGAAGAGCCTGACCCGGGTCTTCTACTCGGACTCCGGCTCGACCGCGGTCGAGATCGCGCTCAAGCAGTCGTTCCAGTACTGGCAGCTGCGCGGCCGGGCCACGAAGCAGCGCTTCCTCCGGCTGACCGACGCCTATCACGGCGACACGCTCGGCGCGGTGGTCGTCGGCGGCATCGACCTCTTCCACCGCGTGTTCGGCCCGCTGCTCGTTCACAGCATCGCGATTCCGACGCCAGCCGGCACCGATGGATCGGCAGCGCTCGCGCGCCGGTCGTCCGATCGTCATCACCGTCACCGGCTCGCTGCTCGTCCTGA
>DAIRFU010000520.1:0-5180 GCA_036794935.1 Kofleriaceae bacterium
GTGCGCACCGACTACGCCGCGCTCGAGAACGTGGTCGCGACGATCGGCCTGGCCGTGCGCCTCGCCGACGACACGTGGCTCGGCATCGGCTATCACGCGCCGCCCGGCCTCTCGATCCAGAACGCACTCGACGGCACGATGGCGGTCGAGCGCGCGCCGCGCGACGGAGGCGGCACGGTGACCGGCGCCGCCACGATCTACATCTCGCAGCCGGCGAGCGTCGATGCGGAGCTGCGCACGCCGCTGCCGGCCGACCTCGATCTGCATGTCGGCGTCCGCTGGGAGCACCTGTCGCGCCTGCAGGCGTACGACGTCCGCGGCTACGGCTCGGCGTTTCCGGCGGCGGGCATCCCGGAGTGGCAACCGCGCCCGCGCGGCTTCCATCACGCGTTCGCGACGTGGGCCGGCGTCGAGCAGGTCGAGCGCGAGTCGCCGCTCAGCCTCGGTGGTCGGATCGGATTCGAGACGAGCGCGCTGCGCGATGACCGCACGTCGCCGCTCGATGTCGCGCCGCTCTCGGTCACGCTCGATGCCGGGCTGCAGTACCGGCTCACGCCGCAGCTCGCGCTCCAGCTCTCGTATGGCCTGCAGTACTTCCCCACCATCGACGTCACGGATAGCGCCTACGATCCACGCGCGCGGCTCGGCTGCGAGGACAGCGGCTTTGACTACTCGACCGCGGACTGCGCGGCGGTGCGCAACGGCTACGCGATCCCGACCGCGGCGGGCGAGTACTCGCGGATCGAGCAGGCGCTGCGCGTCGCGCTGCGAGTCTCGCTATGACGCCGCCGATCGTCGTCTACGGCGCGACCGGCCTGATCGGCGGCCGCGTGTGCGCGATGCTCGACGCCGCGGATATCCCGTTCGTCGCATGCGGCCGGCGCAAGACGACCCTCGAGGCCCTGGCCCACCTGGTCGGCGCGGCCGAGGTGCGCGTCGCCGAGCTGGAGAGCGAGGCGCTGGTCGCCGCGTTCGCCGGCGCGCAGGTCGTCGTCAATTGCGCCGGTCCGCTCGCCGAGATCGGCGACACCGTGCTCGTCGCCGCGCTCGCCGCCGGCGCTCACTACGTCGATCTCGGCGGCGACCAGGCGGTGATGCACGGGCTGTTCGAGCGCCACGACTCCGCGGCGCGCCATGCGGGCCGCGCGGTGGTGCCGGGCTGCGGCCTCAACTGCGCGATCGGCGACTGGGCGAGCGCGTGGGCCGCGATGCACGTGTGCGGCGCGACCGACGAGGGCGAGGCGGTGCGCCGCTCCGCACCGGCGCGACTCGCCGAGGACCGGCCGCTCGACGAGATCGCGGTCAGCTACCTGTTCGACGATCTCGTGCTGTCGCCGAGCAGCCAGAAGGCGGTGTTCGGCAACTTGCACACGCGCGGGCTCGTGTGGCGGCGCGATCGCTGGGAGAGCGTCGCATCCGCAGCCGAGCGGCGCCGCGTCAACGCCGGACCGGCGATGGGTGGCGAACGAAACGCGGTGTCGTTCCCCGGTGGCGACGTCATCACCGTGCCGCGCCACATCGCCGCGCGCACCGTGCAGACGTTCGTATCGACGACGCGCAGCCAGGCGGCGACCGCAGCGCTGCGCCTGCTCGCGCGTGCGATGCCGCTCGTGCCCAAGCGCGCGACCGATTTGCTCGCACCGTATCAGCCGCACGAGGAAGAGTACGCGCGCACCCGGTTCGCGGTCGTCGCGCAGGCGCGGCGCGGCTTCGCGGCGGCGCAGGTCGTCGTCGCGGGCGAGGACATGTATCGCGCGAGCGCGGGGATCGCGGCCTGGGTCGCGCGTGCGCTGATGACACGCGGCGACGGCCCGATCGGGATGCGCGCGCCGAGCGAGCTGTTCCGGCCCGAGCCGGCACTGCGGGAGATCGGCGGCGCGCTGGGACTCTCGATCGAACCGAGCTTCGGTTGATCGCCGAGCGGCAGGCCTGCGGCCCGAGCCGTGGTATCAACGATCCAATGATGTCGTCGTCCTCCGGCGGGGAGGCTTCACGCTGGCAGCTCGAGGCGGAAGCACCCGCCGGCCGCGGAGTCACCGCGCGCCGCTACCGGCTCTCCAACGGGCTTGGCCTGATCGCCGCGATCGATCGCCGCGCGCCGATCGTCGCGCTGCAGACCTGGTTCCGCGTCGGCTCGCGCCACGAGCGGCCGGGCGCGACGGGCATGGCGCACCTGTTCGAGCACCTGATGTTCGGCCAGACCGAGGGGCTGCCGCCCGGCGAGTTCGATCGGCTCGTCGAGCGAACCGGCGGCGAGTCGAACGCGGCGACGTGGGTCGACTGGACGTACTACCGGCTGTCGCTGCCCGCGCGCGACCTCGAGCTCGGCATCAAGCTCGAGGCCGAGCGCATGCAGCGCCTCGTGCTCGAGCCGGTGCCGGTCGAGGCCGAGCGGGACGTGGTGACGAACGAGCGCCGCGAGCGCGTCGAGGACGACGTCGACGGCTGGCTCGACGAGCAGCTGATGGCGCACGCGTTCACCCAGCACCCGTACCGGTGGCCGACGATCGGCTGGATGGAGGACATCCGCGCGCTCGCGCTGCCCGACATCCGCGCGTTCTACCGGACGTGGTACGCGCCGAACAACGCGACCATCGTGTGCGTCGGCGACTTCGATGACGAGCGGCTGCGCGAGCTGATCGCGCAGCACTACGGGCACATCGAGCCGGCGCGGCTGCCCGAGGTCGCGCACGTGATCGAGCCCGAACAGACAAGCGAGCGGATCGTCCGCGCCCCCAAGCCGATCGCGACCGACCGCCTGCTCGTCGGCTACAAGGCGCCCGGCCAGGATGATCCGGACTGGGCCGCGCTCGAGATCGTGTCGACGCTGCTCGCCGGCTGCCCGTCGGCGCGGCTGTACCGCCGGCTCGTGATCGAGCAGGAGGCCGCGTCGTCGGTCGACGCGCAGCTGACCCCGTTCGCCGACCCGTCGCTGCTGCGGCTCGCGGTGACCACCGCGCGCGGCCACGACGCCGACGAGATCCTGGCGACGGTCGACCGCGAGATCGCGGCGCTCGTCGAGACGCCGCCGAGCGCGAAGGAGGTCGAGAAGGCCAAGGCGCTCGCCGAGACGGACTTCTGGAGCTCGCTCGTCGACGTCGACGGCAAGGCCGAGGCACTCGGCCACTACGAGACCGCGCTCGGCGACTTCCGCCGGCTCAGCGTGCTCGCCGAGAGGCTGACCGCGGTCACCGCCGATGATGTCGCGCGCGTCGTTCGCACCTACCTGTTGCCGGCGCGGCGCACGATCGTGATCGCCGAGCCGGAAGCCGATGACGAGGATGAGGAGTGATGCCCGGACCGATCGTCATCGTCGAGGTCTCTCCCGACACGCCGCTCGTCTGGTTCGACGTCTCGATCCGCGGCGGTGCCGCCGCCGATCCGCTCGGCATCGAGGGCCTGCACCGTCACGCCGCGCTGCTCGCTCGCCGTGGTGCCGGTACGCGCGATCGCGCGGCACTCGACGAGACGCTCGACTCGCTCGGCGCCGCGATCGACATCGCGGTCAGCCGCGACGCGCTGACGCTGTCGGGCCTGTGCCTGTCGCGCCAGCTCGATGCGGTCATCGATCTGTGCGCGGACATCCTGGCGGACCCGCGGCTCTCCGAGGACGAGCACGCGCGCCTGCTGCGCGAGACGCCGCAGGTGCTCGACGAGATCCGCGACGACGACAGCGCGCTGGCGACCCGCTGGTTCGACTGGGTGTGCTCGCCGGGCCACCCGTACGGGCGGACGTCGCTCGGCACCGAGCCGTCGCTGGGGCGGATCGACCGCGCCGCGGCGACCGAGCTGTGGAAGCGCGAGGTCGTCGGCAACAACCTCGTGGTCGGGCTCGCCGGTGACATCGACGAGCGCACCGCGGAGCACGTCGTGCAGCGCCTGATCGGCCGGCTGCCCCCGGGCGCCCGTCCGACCACCGTGGTCGACGATCTCGGCGAGGACGCCAGCGCGGCGGCCGCGCGACGGATGATCCTCGTCGACAAGCCGGACCGCACGCAGGCGCAGCTGCGCGTCGGTCACCTCGCGCTGCGCTACGGTCACCCTGACACGGCCGCGCTCGCGATCGCCGAGGCAGTCTTCGGCGGCATGTTCAGCTCGCGCCTGATGCAGGAGATCCGGGTCAAGCGTGGCTGGAGCTACGGCGCCGGCTGCGCGCTGCGCCGGTCGCGCCTGCCGCACTGGTTCGAGATCTGGACCGCCGCGGCGATCGACGTCGCCGGCCCGGCGGTCGCGCTCACGCTCGAGCTGCTCGCCGACTACGCGGCGCACGGACCGACCGACGACGAGGTCGACTTCGCGCGCAGCTATCTCGTCGGCGCGATGCCGTTCCACGTCGCGACCGCGCGCCAGCGCATGCAGCTCGCGGTGCGCGACGCCGTGTTCGAGCTCCCCGCCGGCTACACCGCGCGGCTGCCCGAGGCGCTCGCGCAGCTCACCGCCGCGGACGTTCGCGCCGCGTGCAAGCGCCACCTGCGCCCCGAGGCCGCGGTCACCGTCGCGGTGACCACCGCCGAGCACGCGGAGAGCGCGCTCGCTGCCGCCAGCGCCGGCCCGATGACGATCGTCGAGCACGACGAGTACTAGCGACCGCGCGTCGGCGCGTCGACCACGCCCACTACGGCGCGCAGGTGTAGACGCTGTTCGTGTGCCCCATGCCGTCGTCGGCCGTGTCGGGGTTCGTCGGATCGAGGATCCAGTCGCTGCCATCGATGATGAGCTTGTACTGGTGCGTGCCGGCGGCAAACGCGTACGAGCCGGTCCACGCGCCGTCGGTGCCGAGCACGAGCGCGATCGCGCCGGCCGCCGGATCCACTGCCCAGTCCACGAAGCTGCCGGTCAACCACACCGACGCCGCGGTCGCGTGGCCGTCGAGCCGAAACGCATGGTCGCAGACCGCCGCGCTCGCATCGAGCACCGCGTCCACGGTCGCCGGCGGCGCATCGCCGGTCGCCTCGGCGGCGTCCGGCGGCGGCGCCTTGCCATAGCCGGGTGGCCGACAGCCGGCGACGAGCAGCAGCAGCACGACACACAGGCGCATCCTCGCCGCGAGTTCAAGTCACGTGCCGGAGCCGGGGACAGGCCCAACGTGCACGACGTGCGGCGACACGCTGTATGCGTCGGGCCTGGCGCCGTTTCCAATTGCAGCGCGACGGCGCGCGGCGAGGTTGCGTTTGGCAACC
>DAIRFU010000521.1:0-5161 GCA_036794935.1 Kofleriaceae bacterium
TCGGCGGCAGCTTTGTCGGCGGCAGCTTTGTCGGCGGCAGCTTTGTCGGCGGCAGCTTTGTCGGCGGCGGCTTTGTCGGCGGCGGCCTTCTCGGCGGCAGCTTTGTCGGCGGCGGCTTTCTCTGCGGCGGCTTTCTCTGCGGCGGCCTCTTTCTCCAGTGCTTCGAGCCGTGCTTGCTCGGCGGCTTCTTCCTGGCGGAAGCCCTTGTACTCCTCTCCGCGCGAGATCAGATCCTTTCCCGCGTTCCTCTCACCGAGCACTCGATTCGCTTCGGCGACTGCCGCCTTCGCCTCATCGGCGGTCTTCGCGTTCTCGATCTTCTTCGCCGCTTCTTCGAGCTGCGCGGCGTAGTCCTCGGTGAAGCGCTGCGCGATGTCAGGCGCGTCCTTGATCGAGCGTGTGAGCTCCTTGTGGAGCTGGTCGAGGATCTTTTTGCCCTCGGGCGTATCGAGCAGCTCCTCGAGGCTCTTGAACGACTCGTCAGTAAAGCCGAGTCCCTCACGCAGATCCTTCTCGTTCTTGAGCGCTTCGAGGAACTCCTTGGCCGTCATCTTCTCGAGGCGTGCGGCGAGCTTCACGTAGCCGGCACCCTCGGCTTTGACGGCCGCCTCGGAGCCCTTGATGAGATCGCGAAGCTCCTTCGCGATCGCGTTTCGGATTGCCCATAGCGTCGAAGCGGGGAGCTTGACGACCTTGCCAATATAGCCGCCGACCTTGGCGACGAATGGGATCTTGCCGAGCAGGCGACCCACCAGCGGGATCGCTGCCATCGCAACCGTCGCGATGAACTCTGCCTGCGCCGACCCTGCCTTCTGCACCGCCTCCTGAAATGCCGCGAAGTCCGTTGCGCCGGCCGCCTCCTGAATGCGGAGCTCCGCCTCGGTCGCCGCGAGCGCAGCGCCGATGATCGCCAGCGCCATCGCTCGCAGCATCCAGATCTTCAGCGTCAGCATCGGATTAAAAATGAACGCGATGATGGTCGCGACGACGATGATCGCGGACAACCACGTCGAGATCTTCTTGGCTGCACTCGCCGCAGCGGCGGCGCGTGCCGACGCGCTCTTGCTGCTGTCGGCGATATCCTTGATGTCCTTCGCGACCTCCTTGCCGAGCTTGTCGACACGCACGACGCCCTCGGCCATGCCCTTCACGGTCTCGCCGGGATGCGTGACCATGTGCTTGAGCTGAATGTTGCGTTGTTCGCCGGCGATGCGGCGCGCGAGCTCTTCGCGTCCTTTCGCGTCGAGCTTGCCCCACGCTTTCGGGTCGATGTCCTTCCAGGTCTCTTCGAGCTTCGCTTGCAGATCGTCGGGATCGCCCTGCACGACGGCGTCGCCGCCGACTTTCGTGCCACCGGCCCCGACCGTGACGTTCGGATCGATCTTGGTGCCGCCTCCGACGCCGACTTGACCGCCGCCACCTGCGGGTTCGCCGGTCTTTCCGCCGGTGCCTGGCCCGGCCCCCGTGCCGATGCCTACGCCCTGTCCTGTGCCGACGCCGACCCCGCCGCCGCCGATCGGTGGTCTTCCGCCGAGCTTTCCCTTCGTCAGGTTGCGAAGCGCCTCTTCGGCACCGGCGACGACCTCGCTGAACGATCGCACCGACGTCTCGTACGCCTCGAGATCGTCGGTCGGTTCGGCGAGCTGGATGAACAGCTTGCGTTGGTCCTCGCTGAGCTTCTCGAGTGCCGCGTTGATGGTCTTTAGCTTTTCGAGCTCCTCCTCTTTGACCGCGCGCAGTGACTTCTCGTTCGGCATCAGCTCGGCATGCCGCTTCAGTGCGTCCGCGAGCTCCTTGCTCGTCGCCGTCTCTGCCTTCTGATCCTTCGGTTTGTCCGCGACGTTGTCTGTGCCGACCTTCGGCAGCTTCTTCTCCGGCTTGGCATCCGGTTTCTGTTTGATGTGCAGGTCGACCTGCGGGCGCATCTGTACGTGTGGCTTGACCGCCAACACGATCGTCAGGAGCTCGGCTTCATCGAGCTCGATCGTGTGGGCACCTTGCTTGACCGATTCAGCGGGTACCGTGAACCGGAAGACCTTGTCGAGCTCGGCCTCCTTGATGATGGTGTCTGCGGTGTCCGCATCCGGGACATCGAAGTGCTGCATCAGCAACAGCACGAGGAACTCTCGCTCGTCGACCTTACGGTCGAGCTTCACTTCGAGCTGGACGCTGACAAATTCGACCGAGCCTTTCGGCTGTAGCAGCGGATGTTGTGCCAGCGCAGGCTCCGCGCGTTGCTGCACCACGTGCGCGAGCTCGTGCGCGATGAGGCGTTCGTTTCCGGCGACCTGTGCATCCGCCGGGTGCGCGAAGTAGATGTGCGAGCCGCGCGTGAACGCGCGCGCACCGAGCGTGTCGGCCTCTCGCGCCGATGCGGCGTCGGTATGAATGCGTACGTCGTCGAAGCGCTCGCCAAGGCGCGCCTCGAAGCGCGCGCGCACCGCCGAGGGCAGGGGGGCGCCGCCGCCTGCAGACGGCGCTGGCGGTGGTGGTGGTGGTGCGGACGGCACGCTCGTGTCCGCCGGCGGCAGAGGTGGTGGCTCTGCCGGTGGCGTCTCACGCGGGCCGGTCTCGACGGCGGCTTCGCTCGCGCGTTCGGCTTCGTGCTCGAGCTCTTCTCGCTGCGGTTGCGGCAGCGGCTTGGCGTTGCGCTGCTGGGCGTGTAGCTGCAGCGCGAGCGCCTGCATCTGCTGGTTGCCGAGCTTCCGCGCCGTCGACAGCAACGTCGACGTCGAACCGTGTTGCGTCGTCGAGATGCGGGTTGCAGCACCCGGCTCGCGCCGCTTCTGCTCCCCCGCCCGCGTCGGCCGCATGCCTGCGCGACGCTACCACGATCGCGCTGCCGCGAAATGTGCGGCGTCAGGGCCCCGTGCCGGTGAGATCGGGGGCGCCCGCGGTGCAGAGAACCTCGATCACTTCGCGCAATTCAGCGACACACGATGGCTGCAGCCTGGCATCGACGGCGCTACTGCACGTTTGTTGCGCATAGATCGTTGCGGACGCGGGCTTCGTCGCTTCATTGTCCCAGAAGCAGGGGCTCAGCCGCTCGGCGTGAACGTCGTCGGTCGGCGTCGAGTGACTCGTTTCTTGTTCGTAGCGGCCGGCGTAGCAGGCGCGCGTCATCTCGCGCGTGACCTCGGTGCTGCATGCGGCGTCGGTGCCGCACGCGCTGCGCAGCTCGGCGCCCATGCGCAGACACGTGTGCCACGTCGGGCTCTGACGGCCGCGCTCCGCGAACCAACGCTGCGAACGCGACGGCGAATGACCGCAGGCGAACGCGAAGACGAGGAGCACCGTTATGGCAGCTTGATGCCGAGCAGGAGCAGCGCGTGGTCGACGTCGGGACTTGCTTGTTTCGCGTTCCATAGGTGGTCGTACATGAGGCCGAGCTCGACCCGGCCAAGGTCATACTTCAATCCGCCTCCGAAGTAGCCGCCCTTCGCGGTCGTTGCTTCATCGGTGAGCGGGAACGAATAGCCGCCGTAAATGTGGGCATAGAGCGCACCGAACAGGCGCGACTCGAGACCGCCTTGCAGGCCGAGCCGGACGAAGTGCTCCTTGTCGTTGACGGGGAGCTCGAGGCGAACGCCGGCGCGCAGCGCACCGCCGGCCCACTTGAGCACGCCGTCGATCTGCGGCGCCGCGTAGAAGCGTTTCGATTCACCTTGGAGCTCGGTGCCGAGGCCGAGGGATGTATCGACGCCCAGCTTGAAGCCGCCATACGCGAGCGCGCCGGTCAAACCAGTCCCGATCCGCACGTTCGGCGGCGTGTTCTCGTACTTCACCGTCACGGTGACCGTGCCCTTGTAGCCCTTGAGCCAGTCGGCGACCGTCGAGAAGCTCGTGCCGATGTCGATGCAGCCCGAGGAGCCACCGGCCCAGCCGCCGTGGAGAAAGAAGCTGTCTCGCTTCTTCGTGTTGCCACACTCCGAGGATTCGATCTTCATCGGTTCGAGCGGAACGCGGCCTTCGCCCCAGTCGCCGCCGGAGAGTGTTCCCGCGGGAACGGTGACCAGGTCGCTGTGGCTCGTCGTCATGATCCGCAGCTGATCCCACAGGCCCCAGGTCTGGATCTTCCTCGGTGAGAGGCGGTACGTGCCTTCGGGGATCGGGCCCTTGTTCTTGATACCGACGTAGCGCTTGTTGTTGAGGTACGTGTCGGTCTTTGGATCGCCGCCGCACTCCTTGATGTCTTCGGGACTGACGAAGGTCGGGTGCCCCGACTGCGCGGAGAACCGGAACTTCTCGGTCTCACCGTCGTAGACGATGAGATCGTCGCCGTTGAAGTGCATGCGCACGACGCCCTGTGGCCCATCGGGTTCGCGCTGCACCTCGTTGGATGGCGACGCCGCATGCACGAGCTCGTGGGCGATCAACGTGCGCCCCGCCGCCGACGACGGGTCGAACTGGCCACGACCGAACGCGATGTTGCCGCCGTGTGTGAAGGCACGCGCGTTCGCGCCGCGTGCGAGACCGGCGGCGTGCTCGTCGTCGTGCAGACGCACGTGCGAGAGATCGGCGCCGAGCTTCGCGCCGACGTCGCTCGCGACCTCCTGCGGAAGCGCAGCACCGCCCCCTGGACGCGGCATGCGCGCGAGTGATGATAGCGAGTCGGCGATCGCGGGTGCGCGTGCGTGAGCATCGCGTTCGGGCTGCGCATCGCGGCTGCCGATACGCGCGCCGCTCAGCAGCTGCTGCAGCTGATGATTGTTCCCACCGCGTGTGTGCTGCGCGCGCGAGGTCTGCGGCCTTCGCGGCTTGACCATTCCGCCGCCGACCTTGGCCGCTGCGCCCACTCGAGCCGCCCGCATCCTTCGATCAGACCGTATCACACGCGGTCGCGCAAGCAGAGCGGGGCGAGCCGGATGGGGGGAGACCGGACCGGAGTTGGGGCGGGGGAGACCGGACCGGAGTTGGGGGAGAGGGGAGACCGGACCGGAGTTGATGTCGCGCGTACAACGACCATCTCAAGGCCTGTCCGACGGACGTCCGCGTGGGGAGCGAGACCGGACCGGAGTTGATGTCGCGCGTACAACGACCATCTCAAGGCCTGTCCGACGGACGTCCGAAAGCCGGGCGTCATCCTCCGCCATGCGGACGTCGGGTGGACTGTCCGCAAGCGTAGTGGCGTAGTTGCGCTGTGGCATGCAGCATGCTTTCA
>DAIRFU010000059.1:0-16988 GCA_036794935.1 Kofleriaceae bacterium
CAAGGGCCAGGTCAAGCCGGAGTATTCGCTCGAGCCGGTCGCCGCCCGGCTCTCCGAGCTGCTCGGCATCGAGGTCGCGCTCGCCGACGAGCCGGTCGGCGATGGTGCGCGCAAGGTCGTGAGCGATCTCCGCGACGGCCAGATCGCGATGCTCGAGAACCTGCGCTGGAATCCCGGCGAGGAGGCGAACGACGAGACGTTCGCGCGCACGCTCGCTTCGTACTGCGACGTGTACGTCAACGACGCGTTCGGCACCGCGCACCGCGCGCACGCGTCGACCGCGGGGATGGTGAAGTTCGTCGGCGAGAAGGGCGCCGGGTTCGTGATGGCGAAGGAGATCGATTTCTTGTCGCGCCTGCTCGGCGACGTCGATCGCCCGTACGTCGCGGTGCTCGGCGGCGCGAAGGTGTCCGACAAGATCGAGGTGCTCGACGCCCTGCTCGAGCGCGTCAGCTCGATCGTGATCGGCGGCGCGATGGCGAACACGTTCCTCGAGGCGCAGGGCAAGAACGTCGGCAAGAGCAAGGTCGAGAAGGACAAGCTCCCGATCGCGCGTAACTTCCTGCGCAAGGCGAGCGAGAAGAAGATTCCCGTTCACCTGCCGACCGATGTCCTCGCCGGCACCGGCCTCGATGACACCACCCCCGTCACGCTGCGCGTCGATCACATCAGCGAGCACCAGATGGCACTCGATATCGGACCCGGGACGATCGAGCTGTTCCGTCGGATCTTGACCGAGGCGCGCACCGTGTTCTGGAATGGCCCGATGGGCGTGTTCGAGAAGCCCCAGTGGGCGAACGGGACGTTCGCGGTCGCCAAGGCGCTCGCCGACAACAAGCTCGCGCTCACGGTCGTCGGCGGCGGTGACTCGGCGGCCGCGATCGCGAAGGCGGGTCTCGCCGACCAGGTCTCGCACGTATCGACCGGTGGCGGCGCGTCGCTCGAGTTCGTGCAGGGTCTCGACCTGCCGGGTATCGCGGCGCTGCGCCCCTGAGCCGCGACTCCCGCGGCGTGCCCCCGCGCGCATCGTGCGCCGCCGCCACAACGAGTGCGGCGGAGCGCGCATCAACTCCGCGTGGCACGCATGGCTGTCTTGTACCTACCGAGGTAACAAGGCTCGGTGACGCGGCGGCTGCTCATCGTTGACGATAGCAAGGTGATCCGGGACATGGTCGCAGCCTGCCTGCGACCGCTGGGCGAGGTCACGTTCGAGTTTGCCGGCAGTGGGCTCGAGGCGATCGAGCGGCTCGCGCTGTCGACGTACCAGCTCGTCGTCCTCGACCTCAACATGCCCGACATCAGCGGTATCGAGGTGATCGAGTTCATCCGCTCGCAGGACAAGCTGCGCGCGCTGCCGATCCTCGTCGTCACCACGCGGGGCGACGATGCGTCGCGCACGCGCGTGCTCGAGGCGGGAGCCTCGGGGTTTGTCGCCAAACCCTTCGCGCCCGAGCAGCTCCTCGGCGAGGTACGCGGGCTGCTCGCGAGCAGGTAGGCCATGACCGAGACCCTCGATGTCCGCGAGTTCGTCGGCGGCTTCATCGCGGAGTCCGAGCAGCTCGTCGCGTCCGCGACGGCCGGTCTGCTCGACATCGAGCAAGCGAACGCGCGCGGCGAGCAGCGGCCCAAGGCGGTGCGCGATCTGTTTCGCGCCCTCCACACGCTCAAGGGTCTCGCCGGGATGATGGCGATCGAGCCGATCGTCGAGCTCGCCCACAGCTTCGAGAGCGTCGTGCGCACCGCCGATCGAGCGGGGGGCAGGCTCAGCCCGCGCGCGGTCGAGCTCGGGTTGCTCGCGGTGCGCGGCATCGCGGAGCGGGTGCGCGCGGTCGCCGAGGACAAGCCGATCGCGCCCGCGCCCGAGTCGGTGATCGACGAGCTCGCTCGCGTCGACGCGCTCGGCGGTGCCGCGGGGGCGGCGCCCGCGATCGCGGCCCGCTGGGACGGCCGGCTGTCACCGGGCGAGCGTCAGCAGCTCTCTGCCGCATTCGATGCCGGCCGCGCGATCTACACGCTGACGTTCACGCCGAGCGAGCAAGGCGCCGCGCAGGGCACGTCGATCAGCACGGTCCGGCCGGCGGTCGCCGCGCTGGGCGAGATCATCAAGGTGGCGCCGCGCGCGGTCCCGCACGGTTCGGACGCGCCCGCCGGGCTGGTGTTCGAGCTGCTCGTGGTGAGCGATGCAGACGTCGCGTCGCTCGCCGCCGCGGTCGGCACCACGGCGGATCGCGTCGAGCCGCTCGCCATCGCCGCCCCGCCGGCGCTGCCCGCGCTGCCGACCGAGATCGACATCGCGCCGATCGGCCGCTCGTTCGTGCGGGTCGAGCTCGAGCGCCTCGATGATCTACAGGATCAACTGTCGGCGCTCGTCGTGTCACGGTTCCGGATCGAGCGCGAGCTCGCGGCTCTCGCGGAGACCGGCGCCGGCGTGCGGGCGCTGTGCGAGATCATCGAGCTCCAGCGCCGTCAGCTGCGCGACCTGCGGCGCGGGATCCTGCGCGCCCGCATGGTGCGCGTCAGCGAGGTGCTCGAGCCACTGTCGCTGCTCGTGCGCAGCCTCGTCACGCCCGGGGTCAAGGAGGTCAAGCTCGACCTCGACGTCAAGGACACCGAGCTCGACAAGGCGGTCGCCGACCGGCTGTTGCCCGCGATCGTTCACCTCGTGCGCAATGCCATCGATCACGGCATCGAGACGGTCGCGGCCCGCGAGCAGGCCGGCAAGCCACGCGCCGGCACCATCCGCATCACGTGCTACGAGGGCGCCGGCAACCAGCTCGAGCTCGCGGTCAGCGATGACGGCCACGGCATCGACCGCGAGCAGGTCGCGCGGCGCGCCGGCAAGCCGCTCGAGGACGAGGCCGCCCTGCTCGACGTGTTGACCGCGGCGGGGTTCTCGACGCGGTCGACCGCGACCCAGACCAGCGGCCGCGGCCTCGGCATGGACATCGTCCACCGGATCGTCGTGCGCGAGCTCGGCGGCGAGCTGTCGCTGATGACCGACGTGGGGCTCGGCTCCACGTTCACGCTCCGCGTGCCGCTGACGATCGCGATCGTCGACGTGTTCTCGTTCGAGTGCGCCGCCCAGCTGTTCGTCGTTCCGGTCGCCGCGATCGAGGAGATCTTCGAGCTCGCGGAGTGTACGCACGTCGAGAGTCCGGCGATCGCACGCGACCGCCTCCGGGTCTCGCTGTGCGAGCGCCGCGGACGCCCGGTCCCGCTCGTCTCGCTCGGCAGCCTGCTCCGGCTGGGCGGCGTCCAGCCCGGTGCGAGCAAGGCGCTCGTGATCCGGCGCAACGGCGAGCCGCTCGCGTTCGCCGTCGATCGCATGCTGGGCCGCCACGAGGTCGTCGTGCGTCCGATCGATGACGTGCTCGCGCGCGCGCCGGGCGTCGCCGGCGCGACCGACCTGGGCGATGGCAAGCCCACGCTGCTGCTCGATCTCGCCGAGCTCGGCGCCGGCATCGCGAGCTGGCGCGCGGAGGTTCCATCATGACCACCCTGCACGTGACGTTTCGGGTCGGCAACGCCGACTACGCGATCGACGCGACCGACGTCTTGCACCTCGAGTCGTTCACCGAGGCCACGCACGTGCCGGGAGCGCCAGCGTTCGTCGCCGGCCTCGTCCAGGTGCGCGGCAAGCTGGTGCCCGTCGTCGATCTCCGCAAGCGCTTCGGCCTCGAACCGACCGCGCGCACGCTGGACAGCCGCGTGATCGTCGTCAAGATCGCTGGCCGGGTCGCGGGCTTGCTCGTCGACAGCGCGCGCGAGGTCGTCCGGCTCGACGAAGCGACGTTCGAGCCCCCGCCGGAGCTGATCGACGAGCAGGCGTCCGGTTTCGTGAAGGCGGTCGCGACCCAGTCGCGACGCCTGCTGCTCGTCGTGGATGTCCCGCGTCTCATCGGAGAGGAAGCCCTTCATGCCTGACATCGGTGGAAACGATCTCGACGCGTCGTTGCAGCAGGTGGATGAGGTCGCGCGCTCGCTGCGGCAGACCGCGGACCGCACCCAGCAGATCGAGGAGGCAGCGACGAGGTTGGCGAGCGCGGGCAACGAGCACGCGGCGGGCGTCGAGCAGGCGCGCGTCGCGGTGGAGTCGATCCTCGCGGGTATCGAGCAGACGGCGTCGAGCGCCGAGGAGCTGACCCGCTCCCAGGGCGGTGTGGCGACCGCTGCACGGGACATCACCCAGTTGATCGAAGGCAACGCGGCCGCTCTGCAGGAGATCGCCGCTTCGGTCGGCAACGTCAAGACGGACAGCGAGTTGCTCGCGCGCTCGGTGGACTCGACCGCGGCGACGCTCGAGGAGACCGCGCGCTCGATCAAGAGCACCGCCGCGAACGCGACCGAGCTGGCGTCCGCGAGCCAGCAGCTCGCCGCCTCGGCGACCGAGACGAGCGCCAGCGTCGCGGATGCCGCATCGCGCGGCACCGAGAACGCGACGACGATCGAGGAGGTCGCGACCACGATCGAGGAGATGTCGGCTGGCATCAGCCGGGTCGCCGCGGACTCGCGCCAGGTCGGCGAGCGGATCGGCGCGATCGCGACGGGACTGGCCACACTGACGTCCTCGCTCGAAGGCGTGGCGCGCGATGCGACCGACAACGCGGCGGCGGTCGAGGAGACCTCGGCCACGGCCGAGGAGCTGGCGCGCTCGGTCCGCGGTGTCGCCGAGCTCGCGCAGACGCTCGAGGACAGCGCGATCAGCACCGCGAGCACCACGAACGAGATGGCCGCGTCCGTCGAGGAGGTCGCGGCCACCGCGGAGAAGAACGCGGCGGTGGTCGATGGTAACGCAGCGGCGATCGAGCAGGTCGCCCGCTCGGCGTCGGTGGTCGCGAGCTCGGCCACCCAGGTCAGCGGGCTGGCCCAGACGAACGCGAGCGCGGCCCACCAGCTCGACACGAGCACCCGGAAGATCATCTCGCTCGTGGACGCCAGCCGGATGACGTCCGAACGGGTGACCGCGTCGGCGCAGGCCAGCGGTGCGACGGTCGGCCGCTCGATCGCCGGCCTTGCCAAGATCCGGCAGGCGATCGCGGAGAGCTCCGGCGTGATGAAGGACATGGGCAAGCGCGCCGAGGAGATCGGCGACATCGTGCAGACGATCAACCTGATCGCCGACCGCACGAATCTGCTGTCGCTCAATGCGAGCATCGAGGCGGCGCGCGCCGGCGAGCACGGCCGTGGGTTCGCCGTCATCGCCGAGGAGGTGCGCGCGCTCGCGGAGCGAGCCGCACTCGCCGCGAGCGACGTCGCGAAGATCGTGCGTGGCCTGCAGACGACGGCGCGCGAAGCCGTCCAGGTGAACAGCGACGGGCTGCGCGTCGCCGACGAGGGTGCGCAGCTATCGGAGGAGGCGCGGACCGGTCTGCAGACGATCCTCGACGGTGTCGCGAGCGTCGACCGCGCGATTCGCGAGATCAGCGCGGCGAACAGCGAGCAGGCGCAGGCGGTCCAGACGGTCGTGCAGTCGACGTCGCGCCTCAGCGACGAGAGCCGGGCGATCGCGCGCGCAGGCGAGGAGCAGACCCAGGCGACGCAGTCCCTCGCCCGCGCGGCGAACGAGATGCGTGCGATGGCGAAGCAGACCCGCGATGCGACGGTGGAGCAGGCACGCGCGGTGCGCGACATCGTCAAGGCGAACAACGCGCTCGCCGAGAACGTCCAGAAGGTGAGCCGGGCGACCACCGAGCAGGCGACGGCCGCCGGCCAGCTCGCGCGCGCCGCCACCCAGATGCGCAGCGCGAGCGCGCGCACGAGCGTGACGATCGCCGAGCAGCTGCGCGCGCTCTCGACCATGTCGACGCAGGCCCAGGACGTCGCGAGCGCGACGCAGCGCTCCGTGACCGCGATCGACGAGCAAGCGCGCGGCAGCAGCGAGATCGCGCGTGCCATGGAGGCCGCCCGCAAGCAGGCCGTACACACGGCGCGGGCGGTCGCCGAGCAGGCGCGCGCGGCGAAGGACATCGAGCAGGCGTCGCGCGAGGTCGCACGGCTGTCCAGCGAGGTGACCACCGCGACCTCGGAGCAGACGCAGGCCGTGGGGGCGCTCGCCGCGGAGAGCGAGGAGGTGCGGCGCGTCGCGCGCCAGACCGCACGCGCCGTCTCGGAGCAGGCCGACGCGCTCACCGGGCTGGCCCAGAGCACGACCCGACAGTCGCAGACCGTGCAGGGCATCGTCCGCGCGAGCACCGAGCAGTCGAGCTCGACCGAGCAGGTCGCCATCGCGATGCGCGACATCCGTCAGCGCACGCGCGAGATCGCGGCGACATTCGCGGATCAGGTCAAGACGACCGTCCAGTCGGCATCCGACATCGCGCTGATCGCACACGAGATCGGGACGGTACGGCGCGCGAACGTGGACCAGGCGAACCTGATCGCGACGCTGACGAGCGCGCTCGGGACCGACGGCAACGGCACGCCCGTGGAGGGCCCACGTGACTCCTCGTAATCACGCGATCACCGACGCCGAGCGCGTGCGGATCGAGCACGTCGATCGCCTGGTCGCGATCGGTGACCGCGGCGTCGGCGAGCTGGTGAGCATGCTCGTCGACCCGAGCTGGACCGTGCGCCGCGCAGTGGTCGCCGGCCTGGCGGCGCTTGGCGATGCCGCGATGGCTCCACTCTGCGACTACCTTCGCACCGAACGTACGAACGAGAACGCGATCGCGGGCGCGGTCGATGCGCTCGTGACCTCGCTGGGCAACGCCGTGGTCCCGGAGCTGCTGCGCCTCGCCGAGGACGACAACCCGCAGGTCGTCGCGGATGCGGTGCAGGTGCTCGGCCGCCGAGCCGCCGGCGAGGCCGTGCCCGTCCTCGCGCGTCTCGTCCAGCACGACAACGACAACGTCTCGGTGTCCGCGATCGAGGCACTCGGCTCGATCGGCGGCACCGCGGCCGTCGAGGCGCTGATCGCGGTCGTCGACAGCCGGCGCTTCTTCCGCACGTTCCCGGCCATCCAGGTGCTGTCGCGGACCGGCGATCCGCGCAGCGTGCCGCCGCTCGCCCGCCTGCTGGCCGACGAGACGTATCGGTTCGAGGTGGTGCGCGCGCTCGGCCGCACCGGCATGGCATCCGCGATCGCGCCGATCACGTCGCTGCTGCAGAACCCGAGCGAGACGATCGTCCGGCTCGTCGCGGTGTCACTCTCGGAGCTGATGACCCGCGCCGACTGGGCCGGCACCGCCGATCAGATCACGGCGGCGCTGCGCCCTGCCCTCGCGCCGTGGCTCGGCCGCATCGCCGCCGCCCTGCCCGGCGCGGATCCGGCGGAGCGTACCGCGATCGCGAACCTGCTCGGCCGTGCGGGCGACAGCTCGGTGCTGACTGCGATCACCGCATTACTCGACGACACCGCGACCACGGGTGCGGTGGCCGATGCGCTCCAGCACCTCGACCGTACCTCCGACGACGCGCTCGTCGCGGCACTCGCCGCGTCCGACCCGGCCGGGCGCGCCGCGATCTTGCCACTCGTGCGCAGCAAGCAGGCCGCGCCCGCGGTTCGCGCGCTGCTCGGCGGCAGCGAGCCGGAGGTGCGTGCGCGCGCGTGCGAGGCGCTTGCCAGGCTCGGCGATACCGCGAGCGTGCCGCTGTTGTTCGATGCGCTCGGCGACCCGAGCCCGCGCGTCGCCCACGCCGCCGTGTCCGCGATCCTCGCGCTCGGCACGCGCGAGACCGAGGCGCTCACGCTCGCGGCGGTGCGGTCGCCGCGCCCCGGCGTGCGGCGGCACGCGATCCGGTTGCTCGGCGCGTTCGGGTTTCGCTCCGCGTTCGAGCCGCTGCACCAGGCCCTCCGGGATCCCGACCGCCGGATCGCCGAGCTCGCGATCGCGGGGCTCGCGATGCTCGACGATGCGCGGGTCGACGATCAGCTCGAGGCTCTCGCCGGCTCGACCGATGCCGCGCTGCGCTCGGCGGTGATGCGCGCCGCCTCGCAGCGCGGTGGTCCGCGGGGCGCGAAGCTGCTCGGCAAAGGACTCGCCGATACCTCGGCCTGGGTCCGGTACTACGCCGCGCAGGGGCTCGGCCGGCTGGGCCGGGTCGAGGCAGCGCACACATCGCAGCTGCTGATCGAGCGGCTGCGAGACGATGCGCCCCAGGTCCGGATCGCCGCGATCGAGGCGCTGTCCCACCTCGGCTCGCCCGAGGCGTGGGACGCGGTGTGTAAAGCCGCGTCGTCCGACGATCCCGACGAGCGGCGTGCCGGGCTGGTCGGACTCGGCATGCACGCGCGCGAGGGCGCGATCAACATCTTGCTCGAGGCCGTCACGTCCGCGGATCCGGCGACTCGCCTGGTCGCGCTGTCGGGGCTCTCGCGGCTCGCCGGTCCCCGCCCGCTCGCCGCGCTCGAGCAGGCGATCGCCGACCCGACGCCCGAGGTCCGCGATGCCGCGCTGTCGTTGCTGGCCGAGCGTGACGATGACGCCGCGGCCGCGGTGCTCGTGCAGCTCGCGCTGAGCGCCGATCTCGATCACCCGGTGCATGGTGCACTGTCGCGGCCCGGGGCCGCGCGGATCGCGGCGATCGTCAGCCGGCTCGCGGCCGCCGACGACCGGACGGCGCCGACGCTGGTCGCCGCACTGACCCGCATGCACGAAGGCACCGCGACCGGCGCGCTGTTCGACGCGCTCGATTACACCAACCCCGCCGCGCGTGCGGCCGCCGCCACCGCGCTCGTCGGCGCCGGTATCGCGGGCGCACATCGCGCGGTCTCGGCGCTCGCCGACCACGATCCGGATCCCGAGGTGCGCGGCGTGTGCAGCGCGGCGCTCGGAGCGAGCTGATCATGCCATCCCTGGCGATGTCCCCACAGCTGTTCGTGCTGTTCACCGCGCTCGTGGAGGAGGCGTCCGGGATCGCGTACGGCATCGACGACAGCGAGCTGTTCGCGAGCAAGGTGGCCGATCACGCGATCGAGCTCGGTTACGGCTCGCTCCTCGACTACTACTACCGGCTTCGCTACGACGATCCCGATGGCTACGAGATCCGGCGGCTCATCGAGGCCCTGCTCGTTCACGAGACGTACTTCTTCCGCGAGCTGGCACCGCTGACCGAGCTCGTCGACGGGTATCTCGCGACGGTCGTCGAGCAGCGCGGCCGAGCCCGGGTCTGGTCCGCCGCATGCGCGACCGGCGAGGAGCCCTATACCCTCGCCATGCTGCTCGACGAGCGTGGCCTGCTCGACAAGGTCGAGATCGTCGCGACCGACATCAGCGGCTCGGCACTCGCGCGCGCCGAGAGCGGGCGCCACAGCCGGCGCTCGTTACGCGATGGCTATCCGCCGGCGCTCGCCGCACGCTATCTCGAGGTGTCGTCCCACGGCGTGCTCGTGGCACCGCGGATCCGGGGCGCGGTCACGTTCCAGCGCCTCAACTTGATCGACGCGGCGGCGATCGCGAGCCTCGGCCAGTTCGACGCGATCCTGTGCCGCAACGTGCTGATCTACTTCAAGGAGAGCCGCGTCCTCGCGGTCGTCGATCGGCTGACCGCGGCGCTCAGGCCCGGTGGTTGGCTCGCGGTCGGCGTCTCCGAGTCACTGTTGCGGTTCGGAACGTCGCTGATCTGCGAGGAGCGCGGTGGCTCGTTCTTTTACCGGAGGGCGCAGTGAGCCGACGGCCGCGCGTCCTCGTCGTCGACGATTCGGCGTTCGCTCGCACCGTGCTGTCTCGCATGCTGAAGGCGAGTGGAGCGATCGACGTGATCGGCACCGCGCGCGACGGCACCGAGGCGCTGGCGCAGATCGAGGCGGCGGATCCGGACCTCGTGACGCTCGACCTCACGATGCCTGATCAGGACGGCCTCGACGTGCTGCGCGCGCTCCAGGGCCGGCAGCGGCCGCGCGTGCTCGTCGTCAGCGTATCGACCATCGACAGTGCCGCGGGTGTCGAAGCGCTCACACTGGGCGCCATCGACGTCGTCTCCAAGCCGACGGCGCTCGCCAGCGACCGGCTCTACGAGCTCGGCAGCGAGCTCGTGACCAAGGTGCTCGCCGCGACGGCCGGGCTGGACACGCCGCCGCCGCCGCCGCTGCCGGCGCCTGCCGCGAACCGGGTGCTGGCGGGTCCGACCGAGCTCGTCCTGATCGGGACATCGACCGGCGGGCCGCAGGCGCTCACGCGCGTGCTCGCCGCGTTGCCGGCGGATCTCGACGCGGCGGTCGCCGTCGTCCTGCACATCCCGGTCGGGTACACCGAGGCGCTCGCCCGGCGTCTCGACCAGTCCTCCCCGCTCGAGGTCGTCGAGGCTCATGACGGCGTCGAGATGCGGCACCGCCGTGTCGTGCTCGCCAGGGCGGGCATGCACCTCAAGCTCGACCGCAACGGCGACACGCTCGTCGGCCGGCTCGACGCCGTGCCGATCCAGCCGCACGTGCCGTCGGTCGACGAGCTGTTCAAGAGCGGCGCTCGCGTCGCCGGCGCGACCTGCCTCGGCGTCGTGCTGACCGGGATGGGCGATGACGGGCTCGAAGGAGCACGCGAGATCGCGGCGGGCGGGGGCGCGCTGCTGACCGAGTCCGCATCCAGCGCCGTCGTCTACGGCATGCCTCGCGTCGTCTTCGAAGCCGGGCTCGGTGCGCGGCAGGCCACCCTCGATCACATCCCCAGCGAGATCATCCGCCATGTCCAAGCCCGCCGCTAAGCGTTCCACTCGTCGACCGCTGGTCTGGATCACCGACGATAGTCCGCTCGAGGCCCAGATCACCGAACGCGCGCTCGGAGCGGCCTACGAGTACGAGCACTTCTCGGATGGCTCGATCGTCGTCGAGCGGCTCGCTGCCGGCGGCCGTCAGCCCGACGTGCTGCTGCTCGACTGGGTGATGCCGACGATGAGCGGCCCCGAGGTCGTGCAGTTCCTCCGCTCGCGGCCGGCGACCGCCGAGCTGGCCGTCATCCTGGTCACCGCGTCGCGGGTCGAGACCAAGGACGTCGTCGAGGGCCTCTCGATCGGCGCGAACGACTACGTGGCCCGCCCGTTCGCGGCCGAGGAGCTGCGCGCGCGGGTCGACGCCGCGCTCCGCGCGAAGCGGCTGCGCGAGCTCGCGATGCGCGAACGCAACCGGCTGTCCGCGATCGGCAAGCTCGGCCGCGCGTTCATCGAGGTCGGCACGCGGGTCGAAGGCGTCGTCGCCGCACTCGTCACGTCGCTGGTCGGCGGCCTGTGCGACGGCTGCGCGATCACCATCGTACCGGGCGCGACGGCGGGCATCTCGATCGCCCGCCACCGCGTCCAGCGGCACGAGCAGCTGCTCGCCGGGATCGCGGCGGTCACGGACCCCTGCACGTACACGTTCGGCTCGGACGCCGAAGCGCGCGCGACGCTGCCGCCCGCCTATCACCCGATCATCGAACAGGTCGGCATCAGCTCGCTCGCCGTGCTCGCGTTCCCCGCGCGCAGCCCGATGGCCGGCGTCGTCACCGTGATGCGCGACGGCCACTCGGAGCCGTTCGAGGACGAAGATCTCGCGACGATCCAGATGTGCATCGAGTACGCCGCGATGGCGTTCGACAACGGGCTGCGCATGGCGGCGGAGCGCGCGACGCGCAGCCAGCTCCAGACGATCCTCGAGCAGCTGCCGATCTGCATCCTGGCCGCTGAACCCGATGGGCACGTGACGCACATCAATCACTCGGCGCTCGAGCTCGTCCCCGGATACGCCCAGGCGCGCACGATCGAGGATCTGCAGGCGCACGCATCGGTCGAGGACCGCGACGGCAACCCGGTACCCAGAAGCGAGACGCCGCTGGCGCGCGCGCTGCGCGGCGAGACCGTCCGCGGCATCGAGCTCGCGCTCCGGCTGGCCGGGGGCGAGACCCGCTACGTGCGGGTCTCGGCGGTACCGCTGCGCGATGCGCGCGGTGAGGTCGCGGCCGCGGTCACCGCGTTCGACGACATCACGAGCGAGCACGCGGCGGCGGCCGAGCGTGCACGCGCGGCGGAGTTCCAGGAGTACGTGCTCGGCATCGTCAGCCATGACCTGCGCTCGCCGCTCCAGACCGTGCGCATGGGCATCGACGGCATCAAGCTGCATGGTGGCCAGCAGCCGAAGCTCCTCCAGCTCACCGGGCTCATGGAATCGACCACCCGGCGGATGGCCGGGATCATCGATCAGCTGCTCGATGTCACGCGCGCGCGGCTCGGCGGTGGGATCCCGCTCGCAGCGGCCGAGACCGATCTCGGCAGCCTGGTAGCGTCGGTGATCGAGGAGATCACGCTCGCATATCCGGCGGCCCGCATCGAGCGCAGGCTGATCGACGTTCGCGGCACCTGGGATCCGGGCCGCATCGCCCAGGTGATCGCCAACCTCGTCAACAACGCGATCCAGCACGGCTCGCCGACCTCGCCCGTGTGGGTCGAGATCGAGCGCGAAGGGGACGACGCGCTCCTGCGCGTGCGCAACGAGAACCAGGGCGGCGTCGGGCTGACGGACGACGAGATCGCGGAGCTGTTCACGCCGTTCCGGAGCTCGCGGCGGAGCAGCGGCGGTCTCGGCCTCGGGCTCTATATCACGAGCGAGATCGTCCGCGCGCACCACGGAGCGATCAGCGTTCACAGCGATCCTCGGACGACGACCTTCGTCGTCCGGCTGCCCGTCGTCCCGTCCTGACGCCGTCTTCGGCTATGATGCGCGCGTGGCAGCGAAGCGCCTGGGGGTCTTCGACCCGTTCGGCCGCCTGGTCGAGGACCTCGCGGAAGTGGCGGAGCGCGCGAACGCCACGCTCGAGCCGATCGGCGCCGCCGACGCACCGACCGATGGCTTCGCCGCGCTGCTCGTCGCGCCCGCGGTCGCGAGCGATCTGGGGCCGCCCCCGCAGCGCGCCGCGCCGCGCTGGATCGTCGGTGACGGCACGAACGCGGCACGCGTCGCCGGAGCCGCCGCGAGTGCGAGCGCCACGGGCGTGCTGCTCACGCCGGTGTCGGGTGACGCGCTGCTCGCGATCACGCACGCCGAGCCGACGTCGCACGACTTCGATCTCGCCCGCGCGCGCGGCTTGATCGCCACCTCGCTCGTCGATCTGACGGGCGCCGCGACCGAGACGCTGAAGGCGGTCGCCGATGGCTTCACCGCACACGATTGCATCGTGTGGTGGAAGGACGGCTCGCAGATGACGCCGACCG
The DNA here is from genome assembly GCA_036794935.1 of Kofleriaceae bacterium. GTDB lineage: Bacteria > Myxococcota_A > Polyangia > Haliangiales > Haliangiaceae > JABFXX01. The sequence continues at coordinate 13,117 of DAIRFU010000059.1, forward strand.
CGTCGCGGCCCGCGCCGGTCGAGGGCTACCGCCAGGCGATCGCCGCGGCGTCGCGCATCGCCGCGGCCTCCGGTGGCACCGTGATCGTCGGAGGCGCGCACCCGCGCTCGGTGATCGCCGATGCGCTGCGCTCCGGCCCGACCGAGGTGGCGGGTCTGGTCGCGATCGCGTCCGATACCGGGCGACGGTTCTCGAGCGCCGAGCGCACCGACCTGAAGGCGATCGCTGCGCGGCTCACGCGCGAGCTGTCGTGGCTGACCAGCCACCGCCGGATCGTCGCCGAGGGCGAGCGTCTGCTCGCGTCGAGCCTGCACGATCCGCTGAGCGGCGCGATGACGCGCGGTGCATTCGAGCAGACGATCACGCACGAGGTCGCCGCCGCCGGCCGGCGCAACGAGAAGCTGACGCTCGCGCTGTTCGATGTCGTCGGGCTGCGCCGCATCAACCTCTCCCATGGTCACCGCGCCGGCGACGAGGTCCTCGCCCAGATCGCCGGCCGCGTGCGCGCGACCGTGCGCGGCAACGACGCGATCGGCCGCCCCGGCGGTGACGAGCTCGCGGTGTTGCTCGTCGGCGCCAACGATGATCAGGCGGCACTCGTCGCGCGCAAGCTGATCTACAAGGTGCAGAGCGAGCCGATCAAGCTCGACGAGACCACGTCCCTGCCCGTCCAGCTGCGCGGCGTGCTCACCGAGATCGGGTTCGGCGAGCGTAGCGGCGAGGCGGCGCTCTCGCGCTGCTACAACGCGCTGCGCACCGCGCCGATCGGAGACATCCGCATCATCGCGGTCGAGGATCGCGGCCACGACGCCGAGGCGCACAACGACACGGGCTCGCTGTCGGCGGGCACCACCGTCGGCGGCACGTACCGCGTCGTCCACGAGCTCTCGCGCGGCGCGATGGGTGTCGTCTACCGCGGCGAGGATCTCGGCCTCGGCCGACCGGTCGCGATCAAGGTGCTCCGCTCCGATCTCGCGTCGGACCGCGAGCTCGTCGATCGGTTCCGCGCCGAGGCCGGCATCCTCGCGTCGCTCCACCACAAGAACCTCGTCCAGGTCTACGCCCTCGGCGAGCACGCGGGTGACGTCTACTTCGTGATGGAGCTCGTCGAGGGCCAGCCGCTCTCCGAGGTGCTGCGCGCGACGCTCGAGCGCCGCGAGTGGTTCCCGGTCGAGGCGGTCGCGCAGATCGCGCTCGAGATCGGCGACGCGCTCGACGCGATGCACGTGCTCGGTCTCATCCACCGCGACGTCAAGCCGGCGAACATCCTGCTCGATCGCGAGCGTGATCGCGCGGTGCTCGTCGATGTCGGCGTCGCGGTCAAGGCGGGCAACCAGAGTGACGCGGCCGGCACGCCAGGCTTCGCCGCGCCCGAGTCGTTCCTCGAGCAAGAGGGCGGCCCGCAGACCGACGTGTACGGGCTCGCGTCGACGATGTACTGCGCGCTGACCGGGCGGCCGCCGTTTGGCTCGGGGCCGGCGCCCCAGGTCGTCCAGCGCCAGCTCCACGATACGATGACGCCGCCGTCGCAGATGCGGCCCGGTCTGTCCGAGGCCGTCGACGTCGTGTTCGGGAAGGCGCTGCAGCCGAACCCGAAGAAGCGCTGGAGCTCGGCTTCGACGTTCGCGATCGCGCTCGGCCGCGCGCTCGAGCGGATGAGCGGCGAGCTGCGCGTGCCTCCCGCCGACGAGGATCTCGCCGTGCTCAAGGCCGAGTCGGTGCTCGGCAACACCGAGGGCATCGACGAGGCGTCGGACATCATGGCGCTCGCGAACGTGCGGCCCGAGGTCAGCGGCCGCGTCCGCGCCGCGCACCTGCGCGTGCTGTCGAAGATCCTCCAGCATCATATCGGCGAGTCGGGGCTCGCCAGGCTGAAGAACGAGCGGCCCGATCTGGTCCACGTGCTCGCGTCGACGCTCGCGCCGCTGTCGTGGATCGATCTCGCCGAGCTGATCGCCGCGCTCGACTGCGCGCGCACCGCGCTGCCGGCCGGCCTCGTGGCGCGCAAGGTCGGCCGCGGCACGATGAGCGCGACGTTCGCGCGCCTGTTCGGCGCCGATCCGGCATCGCTGTCGGCCGAGACCGTGCTGGCCGCGCTGCCGACGTTCTGGGATCGCTATCACGCGTGGGGCGACGTCGAGGTCGCGGTCCATGCCGGCCACGCCGACATCATGCTCACCGGGTTTCCGGGGTCGACCGAGATCTGCGCGCTCGTCGCGGCCGAGCTGGAGCGCATCGTCGAGCTGACCGGCGCGGTCGATGTCTCGGCCTCGCACTCGCGCTGCCGCTGCACGGGCGACCCGCAGTGCGAGTACCGGCTCGCCTGGACCTCGTAGCCGCGTCGCGCTCCCGCCAGACACGAGCCGGGGTTCGCGGTAAGACCTGGCCCATGCGTACTCCGTTCGTGGTCGGCAACTGGAAGCTCAACAAGACGATCGGCGAGGCGCTCGCGCTCGTGACCGAGCTCAAGAACCAGCTCGGCGCGGTCAAGGGTGTGGCCGTCGGCGTCGCGCCACCGTTCACCGCGCTGTCGGCGGTGGCCAAGCGTCTCGAGGGCTCGTCGATCGCGACCTGCGCGCAAGACTGCTACTGGGAGACGAGCGGCGCGTTCACCGGCGAGGTCTCCGGTCCGCTGCTCGCGGATGCCGGCGCGACCTGGGCGATCGTCGGTCACAGCGAGCGCCGCCAGTTCTTCGGCGATACCAGCGAGAGTGTCGGCCGCAAGGCGCGCGCGGTGCTCGCCGCCGGCCTCGGCGTGATCGTGTGCGTCGGCGAGATGCTCGCCGAGCGCGACGGCGGCCGCACGCTCGAGGTCGTCGATGGCCAGCTCGCGGGTGCGCTCGAGGGCATCGATGGCACCGCCTGCCAGCAGCGCCTGGTCGTCGCGTACGAGCCCGTCTGGGCCATCGGCACCGGGCGGACGGCGACTCCGGCGCAGGCGCAGGAGGTCCACGCCCACGTCCGCAAGCGGCTGACCGAACGCTTCGGCGGCGAGGTCGCCGGGGCGATCCGCATCCAGTACGGGGGCTCGGTCAAGCCGGGCAATGCCGAGGCCCTGATGGCCGAACCCGACATCGACGGGGCGCTCGTGGGTGGTGCCTCGCTCGAAGCCGCTGATTTCGTTGCCATCGTGAAGGCGTCACGACCCGCTTAGCCAGCTTGCACCCCGCTGCCCGTTGGGCTAGAAGCTAGGCTCGCATGTCGACCCTGCTGACGATCCTGCACGTCATCGTGTGCGTGTTTTTGATGCTCACGGTGCTGCTGCAGTCCGGTAAGGGCGGCGGCATGGGCGGAGCCTTTGGTGGCAGCAACTCCGGCACCGTGTTCGGCGGCTCCGGCGCATCGTCGTTCCTGCGCAAGCTGACGGCGTCCGCCTCGGTCATCTTCATGGCGACCTCGATGGTGCTCGCGTTCATCGCGAGCCACGACTCGTCCGACGCGCTCGAGAAGTTCGGTAGCGAGCAGGCGCGCCTCGCCCAGCAGAAGGAAGAGGCGAAGGAGAAGGCGCTGCAGCAGGGCTCCGGCTCCGCGGGCGCCGCCGATGGAAGCGGCTCGATGATGCTCGCGCCGACCGGCAGCGACACGCCGACCTCGTCGCCCGACACGTCGACGGAGAGCACCGCGCCGGCGGGCAGCGCGACGGCCCCGACGGGCAGCGCGACCGCTCCGGCCCCGACGGGCGCCGCGACCACGCCCGCCGCGCCCGCGACCACGCCCGCCGGTGCGACCAAGCCTGCGGCTGCGGCGACGCCCGCCGCGCCTGCGACGGCGACCAAGCCCGCCGCGACGAAGCCCGCCGCGCCTGCGACGGCGACGAAGCCCGCCGCGATCAAGCCCGCCGCCACCAAGCCGCCCGCGACCACGGCCCCGAC
>DAIRFU010000060.1:0-16970 GCA_036794935.1 Kofleriaceae bacterium
CCAGCCGAGCCCGGCGAGGATGCCGATCGAGAGCGGCAGATCGAGGTGGAGGCGGCGAGCGCGCAGCGCGCCGAGTGCGGTGCGGAACATCGGCGTCGCCGCATAGCCGAGGGCCGGCAGGGCGACGCACAGCGAGGCCCAGCGGAAGAACGCGGTATCGGCCGCGCTCATCTGCTGGAACAGACCGGCGTAGAGCGCGATCGCGAGCAGCATCAGGTTGCCGACCGCCGCGCCGGCGACGCCGAGCTTGACGAGCAACACGCGGTCCTCGCGGCGACGCTGGGCGTCTCGATCGAGTCCCTTGTACGGGTGGACGGCGTGACCGATGCGGTCGAGGTGGCGCGCGATGGCGGCGAGCGACGTCGTGCGCGGATCCCAGCGCACGTCCGCGCGGCTGCGGCCGAGGTCGACGCGCACGGACTCGACGCCGGGCACGCAACGCGGCGTCGACTCGATCAGCCACACGCACGCGGTGCAGCGCAGATCCTCGACATACAACGCGGCGTGTGCGACGCCCTGCGCGTCGCTGCGGACGTGGACCCGGTGAAATGCCTCGTCGTCGAGCTCGCGGTAGCTGCGGCTGGTCGTGTGCGCCGGTTGCGCGCTGGTCTGCTCGCGGAGCGCGTAGAACCGATCGAGGCCGTACTCGGCGATCGCGTCGTGGACGACCTCGCAACCGGCGCAGCAGAAGTCGCCGTCGCGACCGGCCGGCACCGGCAGCCCGCAGTGGGTGCACGCATGCGCGAGCGCGGCGGCGGTCACCGCGCCACCTCGTGACAGTGGGGCGCCTCGACCTGCCCGGCGCCGGCATCACGCCAGCGCAGCGCGAGCGTGCCGAGGCCGACCGCGATCAGCGCGACCGCGGTCACCGCGGGCAACCGGGCGCGGAGGGCCGCGACGAGCGGGGCGGTGGCGCGTAACAGGCCGACCATCGCGGGCACGGTGCCGAGCCAGAACGTGAACATGACGAGTGCACCGTCGAGCGGTGACGCCGTACCCGCGGCGGCGATCACGAACGCCCACAGCCAGCCGCACGGCAACAGACCGGTCAACGTGCCGATCACGTACGAGCGCCGGACCGCGCTCCGCGGCCGGATCTGGACCAGCGCGGCGGTGAACGGCGAGCGCCGGCGGCCACGAGCGCGCGAGCGCGCCAGCCTCGGCCCGACGATCTGGAACACGCCGAGGCCGACGATCACGGCGGCCGCGATGATCGTGGCAACACGCTGGACGTCGGCGACGCGGCCCGCGAGATCGACGGCGCTGCCGACCAGGCCGGCGAGCGTTCCGAGGGCGGCGTACGTGGTCAGCCGGCCGAGCGAGTGGACGCCGGCCAGCCGCATGGTGTTCGCGCCGCCGTGCAGGCCGACGAGCGGTCCGCACATCGCGAGGCAGTGCACGCTGCCGATCACGCTCGTCGCGAAGATCCCGGCGAGCAGCGCGAGCGTCATCGCTTCTCCAGGACGCCCTTGTAGCTCGGCAGTACCTGCGACGAGGCCGAATCGTTCGCGATGACCATCAGGATCACCATCGCCAGCACGTTGACGAGGAGCAGACCGATGATCGCGGCGGTCCACCGCTGCTTCGCCGTCACGGCGCGCCCCCTGCGGGCCCGAGCAGTGTCAGCGTGACGACGCGCTCGAACCCGACGCTGTCGTGGATGCGCAGCCAGACGCGCCGCTTGCCGTCGACGAACGAGTCCCGCGGCACGTCGATGAACAGCGGGATCTGGATCGACTTGTGCGGCTTGACCGTCCACATCAGGCTGCCGCGCACGGCGGCGCCCGGGGAGTCGACGAGGATCAGGAAGTACCGGCGCTCCTCGTCGCCGCTGTTCTCGAGCTTGATCCGGGTCTGCGACGAGATCATGCCGTCGGGCAGCTCGACGAAACTCGGCCCCTCGATGCGCTCGATCGACACCTCGGTGGTCTCGCGCGCCTTGACCGCCCACACCAGCAGGCCTCCCGCGAGGAGGAGCAGCGCCGGGTAGATCAGCGTGCGGCTCCGCCAGATTCGCCTCGGCTTGCCCGCGAGCTCGTCCTGCGACGTGTAGCGGATGAGGCCACGATCGCGGCCGAGCCGGTCCATCACGTTGTCGCAGGCATCGATGCACTGGGCGCAACCGATGCACTCCATCTGCAGGCCGTCGCGGATGTCGATGCCGGTCGGGCACACCGCGACGCATGCCGAGCAGTCGACGCAGTCACCGCCGCTGGCCACCGGCTGCTGCTTCTTCACCTTGGTGCGCGGCTCCCCGCGCGCGTTGTCGTAGCCGATGATCAGCGACTGGCGATCGAGCAGCACCGACTGCAGCCGGCCATACGGGCACGCGATCGTGCACATCTGCTCGCGGAACCAGCCGAAGTCGAGCAGCATCAGGCCGGCGACCGCCGCGACGACGCCGAACCCGAGCGGGTGGTCGAGCGGCGAGTCCAGCACCCAGGTCTCGAGCCGATCGGTGCCGACGAAGTACGCGAGGAACACGTTCGACAGCACGAACGCGACGGCGACGTAGAGCACCCACTTGATCACCCGGCGCGCCGGGCTCGCGAGCTGGCCACGGCTGCCCTCGAGCAGGCGCTCGATCGGCCGGAACACCAGCTCGAGGTACACGGTCTGCGGACAGCCCCAGCCACACCACACGCGACCGAACAGCGCGGTGACCAGGAACACCGCGATCACGATCACCATCCCGAGCATCGCGAGCAGGAAGCCCTCGCTGGGCCGGAACAGCGCACCGAGCACGTAGATCTCGCGCGACACCAAATCGACCAGCAGCGCCGGGTGGCCATCGATGCGCAGCCGCGGCAGCAGCACGAACAGCGCGATCAGCGCATAGCCGACGATGCGGCGGCGGGTGAGGAAGCGGCCGCGCGCGAGCTTGGGCGTGAGCACGCGGCGCGTTCCGTCCTGCTCGAGCGTGGACAGCACCCGCTCCGCGGCGACGTCGTGGTTCACTGGAATGGCTCCACCGGCGCGCCTTGCGCCTCCTTGCCCGCCACGTTCGTGCCGCGCAGTGTGGTCACGAACGTCGCCACCGAGACGATATCGGCCGGCGGCATCTGCTCGCCCCACGCGAGCATCGCCGTGCCCGCGACGCCACCGCGCACGGTCTTGAAGATGTCCATGCGGGTCGTGCCGTGGAGCTGGTAGCCGTCGGTCAGGTTCGGCCCGATCAGGCCCTGCCCTTCCGGCGCGTGACAGCTCGCGCAGCGCGTTGCAAAGATCTCCTTGCCCTTCGCGACGGTCGCCGGGTTCTGCGCGTTGCGCGCGAACATCTCCTCGCTGATATCGCGCATCTCGGCGCGCTCGCGCTGATCCTTCCGCTCGTCGTACGAGGCGAGCGCGGCCTCGTAGGTCTGCGCCGGGGTGCTGGCCCAGCCCAGGACGTGGAAGTACACGAAGTAGCCGGCCGCGAACACGATCGCGCCCCAGAACATCGTGGTCCACCAGCCCGGCAGCGGGTTGTCGAACTCGCGGATGCCGTCGTACGAGTGCTCGATCACCCGCACCTCCTCGACGACCTCGGTGTCCGGGACGCCGGCCTCGGCGGTGCCGGCCAGGGGCGGCGGCGTCACTGGTGATCTCCCGCGTCGTCGGCCAGCGGCAGGCGTGCACAGGCGGCGTGCTCCGCGGCGCGGCGCTTGCCACCGTGGCGGATCGCCACGCCGACGAACACGGCGACGAACAGCACGAGCGCGATCTGGGTGAAGTGCGTCGGCGACAGCGCCGAGACGAGCTCGGAGAACCGGATCACTTGTTACCTCCTTGCGCGGCGGCCTGAGCCTTTGCCGCCCGGATATCGACGCCGAGCCGCTGCATGTACGCGATCAGCGCGATCACTTCCTTGTCCTGCATGTTCGCCGGACCGCCCGCCTTCACGAGCTTGCCGGCGAGCTCGCCTGCCTGCGTGTGCGCGAGGCCGCTCGCGCTCTTCAGCGCCTGCGCGCCGTAGGGCACGCCGAGCATCGCCATCGCGTCGACGCGATCCTGGAGGACGTTCCACGGCACGTCGTCCTCGAGCAGGTGTGGGTAGCTCGGCATCACCGAGCCCGGTGACGTCGAGCGCGGGTTCTCGAAGTGCCGCAGGTGCCACAGCTCGTCGCGGCGGCCGCCCTCGCGTGCGAGGTCCGGGCCGGTCCGTTTGCTGCCCCACTGGAACGGGTGGTCGTAGACGAACTCGCCGGCGCGGCTGTACTCCGCCGGCTCGCCGTTCTGGCCGTAGCGCACCGTCTCGTCGAGGAACGGCCGCACCATCTGCGAGTGGCAGTTGTAGCAACCCTCGCGGATGTAGATGTCGCGGCCGTAGAGCTCGAGCGGCGTGTACGGCTTGACGGTGCTGATCGTCGGCACGTTGCTGCCGATCAGGAAGGTCGGCAGGATCTCGAACAGCGACGCGACCACCACCGCGGCCGTGGTCATCACGGTGAAGAACGCCGGCAGGCCCTCCCACCTGCGGTGCCAGTGCTGCGGCGGCTCGGCCGCGCGCTCGAGGATCTTCTTCTCCTTCGCCTCGAGCTTCGCGGCCCGGATCATCGGCGGGACCTCGACCGCGATGTCGGCGTACGCCCGCGGCCGGGTCTGCCAGGTCTTGAACAGGTTGTACGCGCCGATCAACAGGCCGGTGATGTAGAGCGAGCCGCCGAGCGCACGCATCCAGTACATCGGCACGATGCGCACGACGGTCTCGACGAAGTCGGGGTACTGCAGGCGGCCGGTCTCGTCGAACGCGCGCCACATCAGGCCCTGCGTGATGCCCGCTGCCCACATCGCGACGACGTAGAGCACGATGCCGATCGTCGCGACCCAGAAGTGAGTCGTCGCGAGCTTCTTCGAGTACAGCTTCGTCTGGTACAGGCGCGGTGCGAGCCAGTACACCATGCCGAAGATCATGAAGCCGACCCAGCCGAGCGCGCCGCCGTGGACGTGCGCGATGTTCCAGTCGGTGTAATGCGACAGCGCGTTGACGCTCTTCACCGAGAGCATCGGTCCCTCGAACGTCGCCATGCCGTAGAACGTGATGCCGACGACGAAGAACTTGAGGACCGGATCCTCGGCGACGCGGTCCCAGGCGCCGCGCAGCGTGAGCAGGCCGTTGATCATGCCGCCCCACGACGGCATCCACAGCATGACGCTGAAGATCATGCCGAGCGTCGAGGCCCACTGCGGCAGCGCCGTGTAGTGCAGGTGATGCGGGCCGGCCCAGATATAGATGAAGACGAGCGACCAGAAGTGGAGGATCGACAGCCGGTAGCTGAACACCGGCCGCTCGGCCGCCTTCGGCAGGAAGTAGTACATGAGGCCGAGGAACGGCGTCGTCAGCACGAACGCGACCGCGTTGTGCCCGTACCACCACTGCATGAACGCGTCCTGGACGCCCGCGTAGAGCGAGTAGCTCTTGAACAGACCGGCGGGGATCACCAGGTTGTTGAAGATGTGGAGGATCGCGATCGTGACGATCGACGCGATGTAGAACCACAGCGCGACGTAGAGGTGCTTCTCGCGGCGATTGCGCACCATCGCGAAGAAGTTCACCGCGAACGCGATCCACACCAGCGTGATCGCGATGTCGATCGGCCACTCGAGCTCGGCGTACTCTTTCGCCTGCGTGAACCCGAGCGGCAGCGTGATCGCGGCGGAGAGGATGATGCCCTGCCAGCCCCAGAAGTGGATCTGCGACAGTGCGGCGAGTGGTCGCGCCTTGAGCAGGCGCTGCGACGAGTAATAGACCGCCGCGAAGATGCCGTTGCCGGCGAACGCGAAGATCACCGCGTTGGTGTGCAGCGGTCGCAGCCGGCCGAACGTGAAGTACGGCCCGACGTTGAGGCTGGGCAGCGCGAGCTCGAGCGCGCACCACAGGCCCACCAGCATGCCGACCGCTCCCCACACCATGGTCGCGGTCACGAAGCGCCGGACGATCGCGTCGTCGTAGCGCAGGGTCTCCTTGGACATCGGCGCTGCTGTTCGCAACCCGCGTGCCTGCCGCGCGGCGCCATTTGCGCCGTGAAATCGCGCCGACTCGCGCATCGGCTGCGCCGCGCCAGCCGCGCGCTGCACGGCCTGCGCATCTCGGCGGGCTAGCCGTGGCGTTTCGCTGGCACGCACGATGCTCGGGGCGAGCACATGCGCCCCGGCGAATCCTGGTCCATCCCGCTGCTTGTCATCATGTGGTTGACGATCGGCGTCGGCGTCATCATGGCGCTGGCCGTCCTGTTGATGCACTAGCGACGAACGACGAGCACGGTGCACGACGCGTAGCGGACGATCTTCTCGGCGACCGATCCGAGCAGGACGTGCTTGAGCCCGGTCCGGCCGTGCGTGCCGACGACCACGAGGTCGTGGTGATCGCGGCGCACCAGCTTCACCAGCTCGTCCCATGGCGCGCCGAGCTCGAACACGGTCGCGACCGGCTTGCCGGCGACCTTGCTCGCTTCCGCGGTCCACTCGGCCAGCTGTTGCTCGGAGGTGCTGCGCAGATCGTCGATGTATTGATCCGGCATCGGCAGCTCGGCGCCGAGCAGGGGGAGCTGCCAGAAGTGCGCGATCGTGAGCTGTGCGCCGCTATCGGCCGCGAGCTCGGCCGCGGTTCGCATCGCCTCGCGAGACGGCTCGGAGAAATCAACGGCGGCCAGGATCTTCGCGAACCTCATGATCTGTCGTACTGCATCGCTCGCGCCAGAAGGTGCGCTCCTCGGCCTCGAGGTGCTGACGCAGATCATCGATCGTCGCGCGCAGCGTGTTCGTGATCTCGCTGCCGAGCTGCGCGCCCATCGCGCGGTGCTCGTCGACGTGCGCCGCGAACACCTGGTCGATGCGAACAACTCCGTCGGCCGCCAGCTCGCGCAGCAGCGGGCGCAGCCACTGCTCCTCGAACCTGTTGTGGGACTCGAACGCGAGCCGGAGCGCCGCGACCTCGCGCGTCAACACCAGCGGATCGCCCCGCCCGAGATCGAGCTCGTCGGCGAGGTCCTCGCAGTGCTTCATCGCGGCACGCAATGCGTCGTGCTGCGACGACAGCTCGGCGAGCAACTTGCTGGACGCGATCGTCACCGTGCGCCTCCTAGATCGTCGACGAGAACCGCGAGCCGTCTGCGTGGTGGTAGCGGTCGAACAGCATGCAGACATTGCGCACGAGCAACTTGCCCAGCGGCGTCGTGCGGATCGTGTGGTCGTCGAGCCGGGCGAGCTGGCCGTCCTTGGCGAGCGAGGCGAGCTCGGTCGCGAAGTAGCTCAGCGGCTCGATGCCGAACCGGTGCTCGAGCTGCTCGAGATCCGCCTCGCCATCGCACATGAGCTGCTGGATCAGCAGACGCCGGATGCGATCGTCGGCGTCGAGCTCGGCTCCGCGGTGGATCGGCAGCCGGCGCGCCGCGATCGCGTCCTCGTACGCCCCGAGATCGGCGTAGTTCTGCCAGTACATGCGCGGGGTCGAGGAGATCGCCGACGTGCCCAGGCCGAGCACGGTATCGGCACGGTGCTCCACGTAGCCCTGGAACGTGCGCACCATCCGCTTCTGCTCGGCCGCGCGGGCGAGCGCGGAGCCCGGCTTCGCGAAGTGATCGAGTCCGAGGTGGATGTAGCCGGCGCCGGTCAGCCTCTCGATCCCGGCGAGCAGCAGCGTCGCGCGCTCGTAGCGATCGAGGACGCGGCCGGCCCGCTCGACGAGGCGCTGGTGCGGCAGCCGATCGGGCAGGTGTGCGTAGCCGAACAGCGCGATGCGATCCGGCGCGAGCCCGATCACCGAGTCGAGCGTCGCCAGGAAGCTGGCCTCGTGCTGGCGCGGCAGGCCGTAGACGATGTCGACGTTGGCGTCGGTGAACCCGGCGTCGCGCGCGCGCTCGATCAGCCAGCCGGTCTGCAAGGCAGTCTGGTGGCGGTGGATCGCGTCCTGGACCTCCGGCGAGAAGTCCTGCACCCCGACGGAGAGCGAGCGGAAGCCGGCCTCGGCGAACGCGTCGACCTGCGTGCTCGTGGTGTCGCGCGGATCGAGCTCGACGGACAGCCGCGCGTCGGGACGGATCGCGAACGTGCGGTCGATCGCGGTGCGCAGCGTGCGCAACGAATGCGGGGTCAAGAAGTTCGGCGAGCCGCCGCCGAGCGCGATCTCCGCGAGTGGAAACCCGACGCCGAGGTGCTCGGTCAACAGCGCGAGCTCGGTGGCGACCGTGTCGATGTACTGTTCGCCGCGCGCGGTGTCCCGCGACGGGATCACGTTGCAGCCGCAGTACCAGCACAGGCTCCGGCAGAACGGGACGTGGACATACAGCGAGATCGGATCGCCATCGCGGCGGACCTCGGCGAGCTCTGCGAGCGTGCGCTCGGGGGGGAGCGGCGCGAACTCGGTGGCGGGTGGATAGCTGGTGTACCGTGGACCACGGCTCGACAGCTCGGCGAGAGATTCTGCGGTCAGCTCGGCGGGTACGGGCATGCACGGCCCTCCATCAAGCCGCGTGCCTGGAATTCGGGCGCATTCCGCGCAGAACGTGCGCCTGTCGCAGGGGTTGCTGCAGGTCTTGCACCGGATCCATCCAAAATGCCTGAAATTGCGTGGCACGATTCTGGCTGGAAGGGGGAGCATGTCCCGGTCAGGCCGCATTCTCGTTGTGGACGATGAAGTCAACGCCCGCACCGCTCTCGCCGAGCTCCTGCGCGATGAGGGCTTCGAGGTCGAAACCGCTGCCGACGCCTTCAAGGCACTCGGCAAGTACGAGGCGTTCAGCCCGCATATGGTCGTCACCGATCTCAAGATGCCGGGCATGGACGGCATCGAGCTCGTCAAGAAGCTGCGGGGGATGGAGGACCCGCCGGCAGTCATCGTGATGACCGCGTTCGGGGCCGTCGCCTCCGCGGTCGATGCGATGCGGGCGGGCGCCGCGGAGTACCTGACGAAGCCGATCAACTTCGACGCGCTGCTCGTCGTCATCAACAAGGTGCTCGAGCACCTCGAGCTCGAGCGCGAGACCCGCCAGCTGCGCGCCCGCGTCCGCGACCGCGTCGCGCCGAGCAACATCATTGGCTCGAGCCCGCCGATGCAGCGCGTGTTCGAGATCGTCGATCAGGTGGCGCCGAGCAAGGCGACCGTCCTCATCACCGGCGAGTCCGGCACCGGCAAGGAGCTGGTCGCGAATGCGCTCCACGCGCGCTCGCCGCGTGCGAACGGTCCGTTCGTCAAGCTGCACTGCGCGGCACTGGCCGAGACGCTGCTCGAGAGCGAGCTGTTCGGCCACGAGCGCGGCTCGTTCACCGGTGCGATGGCACGCAAGGACGGCCGGTTCTCGATCGCGGACGGCGGCACGCTGTTCCTCGACGAGATCGGCGAGATCTCGCCGGCGGTCCAGGTCAAGCTGCTGCGCTTCCTCCAGGAGCACGAGTTCGAGCGCGTCGGCGGCACGCAGACCATCAAGGTCGACGTCCGCGTGGTCGCGGCGACGAACCGCAACCTCGTCGAGGAGGTCAAGGCCGGCCGGTTCCGCGAGGATCTCTACTACCGGCTCAACGTCGTCACGCTCGACATGCCGCCGCTGCGCGATCGCAAGACCGATATCCCGGCGCTGTCGAAGTTCTTCCTCGATCGCTACGCGAAGGAGAACGGCAAGGCGATCGAGCGCCTCGCGCCCGCGACGCTCGAGCTGTTGATGAGCTACGACTGGCCCGGCAACGTCCGCGAGCTCGAGAACGCGGTCGAGCGCGCGGTCGTGCTGACCAGCGGACCGCAGGTCGAGCCGCGCAACCTGCCACCGAACGTACGCCCGACGACGCGCCCGGCTGGCCTGCCGCCGATTCCCGGCTCGACACTCGCCGACATCGAGCGCTACGCGATCCTCGAAACTCTGAAGGCGACCGGCGGCTCGACGTCGAAGGCCGCGGACATGCTCGGCATCAGCGTGCGCACCATCCAGTACCGCCTCCACGACTACAACGCGGCGCCGCGATCGGACATCGCGGTCGTGGCCGGCGGGAGTGGCACCCCGAAGTAAGCTCGGCCAAGGTTGCGCCCGTGAGTGAATTCCTCGCCGAGCTGATCAGCTATGTCGAGCTCGGCAATGACGAGATCGAGATGTTGCGCGAGCTGCACCCGCGGCTCGAGCCGCTCTTCCCGGCGATCGCCGAGAAGTTCTACGCGGCGGTGTTCGACAACGCGGGCGCCGCCGCCGTGCTCAGCGGTCCCGACCAGGTCGAGCGGCTGCGCTGCTCGCTGATCGACTGGATGTCGTCGGGCCTGCTCGGGCCGTACGATGATCGGTTCTACGAGAAGCGCTCGCGGATCGGCCGGCGCCACGTCCAGATCGGGCTCGAGCAGCAGTACATGTTCACCGCGATGAACGTGGTGCGCACCGCGTACCTGCAGCACATCCTGGACCTGTATCCGATCGACACCGCGGCCACACTGATCGGCGCCGTCAACAAGCTGCTCGATATCGAGCTCGCGGTCATGCTGCGTCACTACCAGCTCGACTCCGAGGAGAAGCTGCTCCAGCGCGAGCGCCGCATCCAGTCCGACCGGCTCGTCGCGATGCAGACGCTCTCGGCCGGGCTCGCGCACGAGGTGCGCAACCCGCTCAACGCCGCGCGGCTGCAGCTCGAGCTCCTCGAGCGGCGCCTCCGCCGCCAGTTCGGCGACGACAGCAAGCTCACCATCCCGACCGAGCTCGCGAACCAGGAGATCGAGCGGCTGACGGCGCTGCTCAACGACTTCTTGTCGTTCGCGCGGCCTCCCGAGCTCCACATCCACGAGCACGACATCGTGGCGATCGGCCGGCAGGTGTTCGAGCTCGAGAGGCCACTCGCGCAGCAGCGCGACGTCGAGCTGAAGTTCGAGCAGGGGCCGCCGATCCTCGCGCGCGTCGACTCCGGCAAGATCCACCAGGTCATCCAGAACCTCGTCCGCAACGCGCTCGAGGCGACGCGGCGCGGCGGTCACGTCAGCATGTCGATCACCACGACCGCCGATCGCATGGCGCACATCGAGGTCACGGACGACGGCGCCGGCATCCCGCCCGAGACGCTCCAGCGGATCTACGAGCCGTTCTTCTCGACGAAGGAGGCCGGCACCGGCATGGGCATGGCGATCGTGCACAGCCTCGTGACCATGCACGACGGCCGGATCGAGATCGATACCACCCCGCGGGGCACGCGCTTCCACGTGTTCGTCCCGCTGCGCGGTGCCTGATCAGAGGTAGAGCTTCGCCGCGTCGGCGATGTGCTCGGCGACGCAGATCCGGTTCGAGGCGTGCGAGATCGTGTTGCACGTCACGATGCCGGCCGCGCCCGCGGACACGAGCTCGTCGAGCACGGTGTCGGCGAACACCGCGTGGATCGCGACGCACATCGGTGCCTCGCTGCCGGCCGCGCGGAGCTGGCGGGTCGCCTCGATCATCGTCTTGCCCGTCGACACGATGTCGTCGATCACGACGGGCGTGTGGTCCTGCCAGGCGGCGTCGAGCGCGCCCGAGATCGAGACGTCGCGATCGCCGCGCCGCGTCTTCTCGAGGATCACGAACGGCGCACCGCACCGCTCGGCGACCGCACTCACCCATTGCGCGCTCTCGGCATCGGGGCCGATCAGGTACGGCCGCGCGACCTCGGTCGCGATCCAGCTCGCGATGGCGGGCGCCGAGCGCGCGATGCCGGTCGGGATCGTGTAGAGCCCGTCGAGCGACGCGTGGCGGTGCAGGTGCGGATCGACCGTCACCATCCAGTCGACGCTCGCCGAGACCAGGCGCGCGAAGTACCGCGACGTCACGCCCTCGCCGGGCTTGAACTGGACGTCCTGGCGCATGAACGCGAGGTACGGCGCGACGAGACCGACCTTGCGCGCACCGTGATCGCGCGCGGTCGCCGCGAGGAACGCGACGGTGAGGAAGCGCTCCGCCGGATCGGGATAGAGGCTGCCGACGAGGATGGCATCGTGGCCGGCGAGCTCGCGATCGAGACGCACGTACAGCTCGCCATCGGGGAACCGCCGGACCTCGGCCGCGATCTGGTCGACGCCGAGCCGCGCCGCGAGCTTCATCGCCTGCTGCTCGCTGCCCGGGATCGCGATGACGACTGTCATCACCCGATGGTAGCAAACGCGCCGTGCGGCGGCTGGCGGGAGCTACAGCGACCTGAGCGGCGTCAGGCGGAGCAGAACTGGAATCACCTTGCCGCTCGTCACCAGCGACATGTGGCCGAACTGCGAGCGGATGTAGAGCAGCTTCGCGTGCTTCTCGCGCTTGGTGAACCCGTCGTACGACGAGGGCACCTTCTCGCGCGCGACCGCGAAGCTGTACTTCTTCATGAAGCTCTCCGAGCCCTGCGCGGTGTCGGCACCGACGACCACGAGCTTGTGCGCGTCCGCGCGCTTGCCGCGGCCGATGAACTCGTCGAATGCCGACTCGCCGGCGTACATCGCGTCGAGCAGCACGATCTGCTGGACGAGCTTGTGATCGACCCACTGCATCACGGTGCGGAACGCGCCGGAGTGGCCCATCACGATCACCGGGCCGTCCGGCATGATGATGTTCGCGCGGGAGATCGCGTGGCGCAGATCCTTGAGCGCCGGCCACTTCACCGAGTCCTCGTTGTCGCGCGGCGCGTCGGGCACGATGAACAGCGCGTTCTGCCGGCTCGCGCGGAACTGGCGGGCGAGCGCGTGCTCGCGCCACGCTCCGTCGGAGTCGGTCCAGTAGCCGTGCACGTACACCACGGTCCCCGCGGTGGCGCGGTCGTAGCCGGGCGGGATCCACACGTGCACCGAGCCGGCTCGGGTGCGGATCCGCCAGTGCGTGCCGCCGGCGACCTTGTCCTCGGTCTTGTCGAGGCGGCCATGGCGATCCTCGATCCGCGTGCGCGACGCCGGCTGCGTGCTCATCCTCGCCTTGACCGGCGCCGGTGGCGGCTCGTCGACAGGCGCAGGTGCGGGCGGCTCCGGCTCGTCATCACCGGGCAGCACGAGCTCGGAGGTGCTGATCGGCTCGTCCTCGGCGGCGGCGGACGTCGCGCACAGGAGCGCTGCGAGGACGAACCAGCTCTTCATTTCTTCCGGACCCTCTTCGGTGCGGGCTTGGTGATCATCAGGTGCACGTGCTTCTCGTTGTCCGGGTAGCCGTAGCGGAAGCGCAGCCGGCGATGCGGCTGCTTCTCCCACATCTCGACCATCTCCGCGTTGACCTCCGGCTTGGCCTCCTCGAGGAACGCGCCCTTGAACGTGCCGTACGTGAC
Source organism: Kofleriaceae bacterium (assembly GCA_036794935.1). GTDB lineage: Bacteria > Myxococcota_A > Polyangia > Haliangiales > Haliangiaceae > JABFXX01. The sequence goes on from DAIRFU010000060.1 coordinate 13,204, forward strand.
CTGCACGAAGCCGGCGCGGCGGGCCGCCTTCGGCTCGATGCCGGTCGCGTCGGACGCCATCCACACCATGTGCTCGAGCAGGTAGTCGCGGATCGCGCGGAACGAGCTCGTCCAGATCAGATAGCTGGCGGCCTTGGTCATCGCCGCGATCTTGCCCTTGGCCTGCAGGTGCTTCTCGAGCGCGGAGCCCTTGAAGCCGTTGTCGCCGAGGTTCCACGCGAAGTGGCGGTGCGTGACGAGCGGCGCCTTCGGATCGCCCGCCTTGCGGAACGTCAGCTCCATGTGCGTGTACGCCTTGGAGAAGTCCGTATCGACCCAGCTCGGCCGCTTCTTCTTCGCGACCTCGTCGGCGAGCGCGTCGATATCCGCCTGCGTGTAGTAGTGGATCGTGCCGTCGTCGTTGAGCTTGAAGAACTTGAGCGACACCGGCTCGTAGCCGAGCGCGGTCATGCCGGTGATGTGGAACGAGAGCTGGCCGGGGATGCCGCCCTGCTCGAGCTTGCGCATGTTCTCGCTCGTCGAGTCGTGCAGCGAGAGCAGGCCCGCGATCGCGGCGCGGAACTCCGCCAGCGTGTCGCGCAGCTGCGTCTTCTTGGTGAGCTTCGCGAGTCGCGTCGGATCGCCGGCGTGCTCGAGCGAGATCGTCGTGATCTCGGTCGCGTTCGGGAACGTGACCAGCGCCGAGAGCAGGTCGCCGCCGCCGAACGGATAGACCACCGTCTTGGGCAGGTCCGCCGGCTGGAGCGGACCGAAGAACGCGCGCGCCTTCACGACGTAGTGCTTCGCGATGTACTCGTAGCGCTTCTTCATCACCTCGCAGTGCTTCTCGATCACCTGCGCGTCGAGCTGGGGCGGGGGCGCCTCGCTGCCGCCGCAGGCGACGACCCGATAGAACAGCTTGGCCTCGGCGATGAAGTCCCGGGCCGGGGCTGCGCTCGCGGTGCCCGAGGCAGCGGAGAGCGCGAGCGCGGCGGCGACGGGCAGGAACATGGAGCGTGATTTATCCATACGACGTTCAGATCGACGGAGCTATTTATCGACTAATTCACGTCGCGGCGATCGGAAGTTGTTCCCGGCTTGGGCCCGACCAGGCTGTGCAGGACCGCCCGGGCGACCTCCTCGCCGCCCTCGTCGCGGAGCGTCACGGGTACATCGTAGGCGGCGCGCGTACTGGTACGCGGCACCGGGGATTCTCCGATCGCCCGGATCGTGCCCCGGGCCTTCTTGACGTACTCGATCTCGATGCCGCTGACGATGAACCGCGCGTCATCGGGCAGCGAGTAGGCGAGCGCGACGTTGCCGGCCAGCTCGGCGAGGTTGGCGAGCGCGATCGCGTGCACGCAATCGAGGTGGTTGCGGACCGAGCGGCGGTCCGCCATCTCGACCTCGGCGTGGCCGCTCCGCAGCACGGTCACGTGAGCGTGGATCGAGCCGGTGTACGGTGCCATCCGGCCGACCAGCCGCGAGAACACCACCTTGCCTCCCGGCATCGCGGCCATCAGGTTCCACGCGTGGCGGATGAGGTTACGACGCCCGTCGAGCCTGGGCATGGGGATCAACCGCTTCAGGTCAGCGAGGGCCATCACGGCAGACGATACACATTTTCGCGGAGGAGTTGTCTCGTCGATGGACAAGAGTAGGATGAGCCCGTGACCACGATCTCCCGCCTCGGCGTCCTCTTCGCGCTGTCGCTGTGCGCCTGTCACACCGGCGGCAAGAAGCGCCCGATGACGCTCGAACAGATGATCGTCGCCGATCCGCTGCCGCTCGCGAAGGGCGCGACGTGGACGTACGACGTGACGGTCAAGAAGTTCGATCCGGACACCAACAAGGAGACCGTCAAGACTCTCGAGTGGACCACCGAGGTCGTGGACGCTCGCGAGGGCAACGGGGTCACGGCGTACCGGGTGAAGGGCTGGCCGACCGACCTCGCGGACTTCGAGCAGCAGCCGGTCGCGACCGAGCGCACCCTGCTCCGCTCCGGCAACAGCTTCATGTTCGGCGCCTCTCCGGAGCCGACGCTCGACGGCGCCGAAGGCTGGTTCAAGTGGCCGGTGATCGACGGCCAGAAGATCTGCCCCAAGCCCGAGATGGTCTACTGCTGGCAAGTGTCGGCCGTCGAGACCGGCTACGCGCTGTCGTTCTACACCGGCCCCGACGAGCAGACCTACGAGCTCGAGCCCGGCACCGGCGTGTCGCGGTTTCACTACGCACATCACGGCACGACCAACGAGGTCGACGCCCGCCTGAAGTCGTACTCCAAGGGCCATTAAAGCCCTGCCCGATGGGGCAGCTAACGCCCCGATGCGTTGCACCGGGCCCGGGGGGCTCGTAGAGTTCATCCACGATGAAGCCCGCGATGAACTACCTGATCCCGACCGTGATCGAGCAGACCCACCGCGGCGAGCGTGGTTGGGACATCTTCTCCCGCCTGCTCAAGGACCGTATCGTGTTCCTCGGCACCGCGATCGACGACCAGGTCGCGAACGTCGTGATCGCGCAGCTGTTGTTCCTCGACTCCGAGGAGCCCGAGAAGGACATCATGCTCTACATCAACTCGCCGGGCGGCCACGTCTCGGCGGGCCTCGCGATCTACGACACGATGCAGTACCTGCACTGTGACGTCGCGACGATCTGCATGGGCCAGGCGGCGTCGATGGGCAGCTTCCTGCTCGCCAGCGGCACCAAGGGCAAGCGCTATGCGCTGCCGCACTCGCGGGTGATGATCCACCAGCCGCTCGCCGGCTTCCAGGGTCAGGCGACCGATATCGAGATCCACACCAAGGAGATCTTGAAGACGCGCGACACGCTCAACGAGCTGTACGCGAAGCACACCGGCCAGCCCGTCGACAAGATCAAGCAGGACACGGACCGAGACAACTTCATGTCGTCGCCGCAGGCCAAGGAGTACGGCCTCATCGACGAGGTCCTGATCACCGCCAAGAAGAAGCCCGACGAGAAATCGGAGAAGAAGTAAGCTAGGCTTGGCTCGATGCCGATCGAGAAGCGTGACGGAGCCTCGCTGACCTGCTCCTTCTGTGGCAAGGCGCAGAAGGAGGTCAAGAAATTGATCGCCGGGCCGACCGTCTACATCTGCGACGAGTGCATCGGGCTGTGTAACGACATCATCGCCGAGGAGATCGAGAAAGAAGATCAGTCCTACGGCACGTCGTCGATCCCGAAGCCGGCGCAGATCAAGAAGGTCCTCGACGAGTACGTGATCGGCCAGGACCGCGCGAAGAAGATCCTCGCGGTCGCAGTCCACAACCACTACAAGCGGATCGACCACAAGCAGACCGGCCAGCCCGGCGCGCCCGACGAGGATGTCGAGCTGCAGAAGTCGAACATCCTGCTGCTCGGCCCCACCGGCTCGGGCAAGACGCTGCTCGCGCAGACCCTCGCGCGCATCCTCAACGTGCCGTTCGCGATCGCGGACGCGACGAACCTCACCGAGGCCGGCTACGTCGGCGAGGACGTCGAGAACATCATCGTCTCGCTGCTCCAGAACGCCGACCACGACATCGAGCGTGCGCAGCGCGGCATCGTCTACATCGACGAGATCGACAAGATCGCGCGCAAGAGCGACAACCCGTCGATCACGCGCGACGTCTCCGGCGAGGGCGTGCAGCAGGCGCTGCTCAAGATCATCGAGGGCACCACCGCGAGCGTGCCGCCCAAGGGTGGTCGCAAGCACCCGCAGCAGGAGTTCCTCCAGGTCGACACGACGAACATCCTGTTCATCTGCGGCGGTGCGTTCACCGGCATCG
>DAIRFU010000522.1:0-5122 GCA_036794935.1 Kofleriaceae bacterium
CTGGACGTCGATCGCGGTGTCATCGGGCGGCGACTGCGCCCACGCCGCGGCCGCCGGCAACAGGGCGAGAACCGCAACCGTTCCCCGAAGTTTGCGCATTGCGAGCATTCTACTCCGACCCACATGTCGCCGGGGTAAGGCCGGGATAGCAAAACGCTCAGCGCGGCAGCGTCATCGTGAACGTCCACACGACGACGGAGCTGACCGGACGATCGTCGGTGTCGAGCGCCGGGTCGAACGCGATCGCGGCGGCACGGCGGAGCGCGAGCTCGTCGAGCCCGTGGCCGAGCCGGTTGAGCAGCACCCTCGACGTCACCTTGCCGTGCGCGTCCACCACGAGCCGCACCCGGATCACGCCCTCGATGCCGAGGGCCTTCGCCTCCGGCGGATAGTCCTTGCTCGCGTCGAAGTAGCTGAAGTCGCCCTTGGGCATCGCCCGCTTCTTGATCGTCGCGACCGACACCGGCTTCGCCGCCTCGGCCGATCCCGATCCGGATCCTGCTCCCGCGCCCGTGCCGGTCCCGGTGCCGCCGCGGCCGACGCGGTCGGTGAGGCCCTGGCGGCCGCGGGCGACCGGGATGCCGGTCGCCGACGGCGCGATGCCCTCCATGTGCGCGACCGGCGCACCACCGCTCGGAGCGGCCGGCGCGGGGGCGGGCGGGGTCTCGGTGACCGGCTCGCTGCGGGTCCGCACCACGCGCTGCGGTGCGGGCTTCGCGGCCCTGACGGGCTCGACCGGGGGCGGCTCCGGCGCTGGCTCCTCGGGCCTGTCCTCCTCGACGGGCGGCGGTGGCGGCTTCTCGATCGGCGGCGGCTCGGGGACGATGTCGAACAGCTCGACGACCGGCGCCGGCTCGTACGCGCGGGGCGGGTTCATGACGACGATCGCGTCGCCCGCCACCGCGAACAGCAGGTGGATCGCGAGTGTGCCTGCGGTCGCGAGTACGGCCGGCGAGTCGAGGCGCACGGCACGAGCCTAGCAGACGTGGGCCGCCGCGCGATCCGAGCTATTCGGGCCGCTCGTTCTCGAGCGCGATCGCGGTGACGTTCGCGTCGTGGACGAGCTGGATCGCGTGCATCACGCCGCCGTACGCGGTCTTGCGATCGCCGGCGATGATGGCCTTGGGCTTGGTCGTCGTCGCCGCGATCTCCTTGATCCGTTCGACCGCGGCCGCATCGTCGGTGAACTGGACGCCGTTGACGTAGAGCTTGCCGTCGGCGGTCACCGACACGCGCAGCGAGCTCGGCGTGTCACCGCCGGCCGCCATCTTCGGCTTGTCGATATCGACCCCGCGCGCGACGATCAGCTTGGCCGTCACGATGAACACGACGAGCAGCACGAGCACGACATCGACGAACGGCGTCACGTTGATGTCCGTGATGCCGCCCTGCTCGTCGCTGTCCTGGTAAAGGCTACCGCCCGCCACCGCTGGCCTCCTTCTCGCGGGGGGATCCGGGGGCAGAGCCCCCGGATGCGTGGTGCTCGCCGTGGACGAGCGAGAGCACGGTGTGCGCCGCCTCGTCGGCGTTGCCGAGCAGCACGCGCATCCGGCGCGAGAAGTAGTTGAACGCGATCACGGCGGGGATCGCGACGAGCAGGCCGAACGCGGTGGCCGCGAGCGCCTCGGCGATCAGGTCGAGCGTGCGGTCCTCGGCCGCGGCGGTCTTCTGGCGCAGGTTCTCGAATGCGTTGATCACGCCGAGCACGGTGCCGAACAGGCCGACGAACGGCACGTTGTTGCCGAGCGTGCCGAGCACGATCAGGTGGCGGTCGCCCGCATTGCGCCAGCGTACCCGCTCGCCCTGCATTGCCTCGGCGACGGCCTCGGGACCGTGCGTCCGCTCGCCGAGCCCGCGCAGCGCGACCTGTACCGGCACGGCCGGATTGTCCTTGTACTTGGTCTCGATGCGCTCGAGCTCGTCGCGCTCGAACGCGCCGCGCAGCTCGCGCGTGAACCGCTCGGTATCGATCTCGCGGCTGCGAAACCACAGCACGCGATCGATCATGATCCCGACCGAGATCACGCTCAGCGCGATCAACAGCCACAGCACCCACTCGGCGCCGAGCTGGGCGAAGGCGACGAATTGCTCCGACAGCATCGCGGCAGACCTTAGCTCGATTTGAGGAGCTCGCGCATGACCGCCGTCGCGTAGGCGCCGCCCGGCAGGCTGAACGCGACCTCGATGACGCCGGGCTCGATCGCGACCACCTGTGGCGCACCGACCTCGACCGTGGCATCACGGCGGGTGCCCTCCGCGATCGCGCGCACGGACGCGAACGCGCCGTCGGCGAGGCCTGCCGCGTCGAGGATCGCCTGCTCGCGCGCGGCCGCGTCGCTGCCCGGGGGTGGCCGGCGCATCCGATCGCCGAACATCGGGCCGGTGATCGCGAGCTCGCCGGCGATCAGGCGCGGCTGGTCGGCCGCCGGATCCTCGCAGGTGAACTGACCGCCGCCGGCCTTATGCAAAATGTCGCCGGTGACGACGCGCGCGTAGAGCCCGTCGGCCATCCGCGCGACGAGCCAGTCGTTGAACAGCTTCGACTGCAGCGACGACACCAGCAGGCGGGCGAGCTTTCTGTCGCGCGGCGGCCGCTCGCCCCGCACGATCGCGAGGCCGCGCTCGGCGTTGTCGCCGTCCCGGCCGAACCGCTGCTCGCCGTACCAGTTCGGCGCGCCGGGCGGGCGGGCGAGGGCCTCGAGGATCGCGCGCGCGCTCTCGGCCGCGCCGTCGCCGACCTGGCGCACGCGCAACCGGAACTGGTTCGCGCGGACGTGGCCGGTGCGCAGCTTGTGGCCGTGGCGCGTCGCCTCGAGGATCGAGACGTCCTCGAGCGCGAGCGCGAGGGCAGCTTCGGGCGTGACCGGTGGTGGCAGCGACAGCCACTGCCGGGTCACCGCGTGGCGATCCTTCATGCCGGCGACGCCGATGTCGCGAGGCTGGATCGCGAGTGCGCGCGCGATCCGGTCGACCGCGGCGGCCGTGGTCAGGCCGCGCTTCTCGATGCGCACGAACACGTGATCGCCGGTGCCGGACGCCACGTACGGCGGCACCTCGTCGACGAAGAAATCCTCGGGCGTGGCGCGCAGCACGCCGCCGATGCCGGGCAGGTCGGCGGTCAGGTACGGCAGGTTCACGGCAGCCGGTGTAGCATCCGGCCATGGTCGTGCGCCTCCTGTGTCTTGCCATGTTGATCGGGTGCGGCGGCAAGTACGGCGCCACCACCACCCCCACGGCGGCCGCCGGCAAGCGCGGCATCGAGGCGGCCGGGCTGCCCTACTCGATCCTCGACGCGCGCACCGGCCGGCAGGTCGATCCCGCGGTGTTCTGGGCCGCGGTCGGCGCCGCCCAGGTCGTCTGCGTCGGCGAGGATCACCCGAACCCGCATCATCACTGGTTCCAGCTCGAGGTCGTCAAGCACGTCGCGGCGCACCAGCCACTCGCGCTCGGCATGGAGATGTTCCAGCGCCCGTTCCAGGGCGTGCTCGACGACTACGCGTCCCACCGCATCGATCGAGCCGCGCTGCTGTCGCGCTCGGGCTACGAGGAGCGCTGGGGCTACGATTTCGGCTTCTACGCTCCGACCATCGATGCGGCCGTCGCGGCCGGCGCCGCGCTACTCGCGCTCAACGCGCCGAAGGAGCTGACGAAGAAGGTCGTGCGCCACGGGCTCGAGTCGCTGACGCCGGCCGAGAAGCAGCAGGTGCCCGAGCTGGTGCTCGACGATGCGGCGCACCGCGCCTGGTTCGACGCGACGATGGAGGCGATGGGGGGCGCCGATGCCCACAGCTCGGCGCCGGAGCACGAGTCAGGGGACGCGACCGGCGCCACCGCGCCCGACAAGCCCGCCGACGAGGCCGCCGCCGCGCAGCCCGCGATGCCGAGTGCCGACCGGATCTACACCGCGCAGGTGCTGTGGGACGAGACGATGGCCGACGGCGCCGCCGCCTGGGCGAAGCGCACGCCGAACGGCCTGCTCGTGCTGCTCGCCGGCAACGGCCACTGCCACGACACCGCGATCGTCAACCGGATCAAGCGGCGCGGGGTCGCGAACGTGATCTCGCTCCAGCCGGTGCTCGACACCGAAGGCCGCGTCGCCGAGGCGCTCGCGAAGCGGATGAACGACTACGTCATCGTGCTCGAGCTACCGGCCGACGTGAAGGCGAAGATGGCCGAGTAAGAATCGACCGGATCGAGGATCCATGTAGGGGGCGCACGAGTTTCGGCGCGTGCCCTAACAATCCGGGAGAAGTGGCCGGTTCGATTCAACGTGAAGATCGACCTGGAGGACCTGTGGTTGCCGGCAGGGGTGATCGAGGGCCACCGCTTCGTCGAGGCCAACCGCGCCCTCGACGGGCTGGCCGGCCAGTCGGTGGCGCGCCAGCCGTGGCGCGAGCTCTTCGCAGAGGCCGCCCACCACGCCATCGCCGCTGCGCTGGCCGCGGTGCTCGCGGGCGGCAGGCAGCACGAGCCGCTACGTGCGCTCACCCGCGACGGCGCGGTTGCGGTCGAGTTGATGATGTCGGCGTGCGAACGCGAAGGCCGGCCCGCGATCGCGCTGCTGGTGCGCGAGCTCGAGCGTGATCGGTTCGGCGCGTCCGATGCCGCGTTTCGCTCGCTCGTCGACGCATCGCCGCTCGCGGTGCTGGTGCATGGCCCCGCGCCCGAGGACTTCGGCATCCGCTACGTGAACCAGGCGATGGCGGATGTGCTCGGCTACGACCATCCCCGGGAGCTCGTCGGCAAGAGCTCGCTCGACGTGTTCGTTCACCCCGACGATCACGCTCTGGTCGTCGATACGCGCGCGCGGCGGGCGGACGGCGAGGTCTTGCCGCCGACCGCCGTGCGCTGGATCCACAAGACCGGCGCGCTCCGCGAGATGCGAGCGTTCTCCGCGCCCGTGAACCTCGATGGCACACCGGCCATGTTCGTGTACGCGCAGGACGTCACCGAGCAGCTGCGCCTCGAGGCCGCGCGCGCCGAGGCCGAGGCGGCGCTGCGTCGCTCCGAGGAGCGTTACCGGCTCCTGTTCGACGCCACGCCATTGCCGGTCTGGATCGTCGATCCGGCGACGCTGCGGTTCATCGCGGTCAACGACGCGATGGCGCGGACGCATGGCTAC
>DAIRFU010000061.1:0-552 GCA_036794935.1 Kofleriaceae bacterium
ATCGAGGAGCCCGGGCGCGCGGCGGTCGAGCTCGATGCGGCCGTCGGGCAAGAACCGACCGTTGCTCAGGTCGGCGAGCAGATCGAGCCCGAACACCAGCTCCTCGCCGCTCGCGCGGTCCCAGATCGTGAGCGCGTGACGGCTCGCGCGCAGCAGGAGCTCGCCGGTGGCATCGAACGTCGGCGCGGAGCCGTCGTTGTCGGCGGGCGCGAGCGTGCGCGCGACCTGCCAGGTGCGGGCATCCACGATCGCGGTCGCGCCACTCGCGAGGCTGACCGCGAGCCAGCGCTCGTCGGCGGACACCACGATGCCGTTGACCGGCCCGCCGACGTCGACGCGCCGCACCTCGCGCCGGTCCTCGACGTCGATCAGCTGGCCGTCCTCGGTTCCGAGTACGACGCGGCTCGTCAAGGCGGCGATCGCGTAGGCATCGCGCACCGGCAGGATGTCCTCCCAGGCGCCGGTGGACAGCGTCCAGCGCCGCAGCTGGTGGCTCGGCTCGACGACCCACAGGTGATCGGCATCCTCGAAGGCGGCCGGCCCGGGCTGGTC
>DAIRFU010000061.1:562-16919 GCA_036794935.1 Kofleriaceae bacterium
CGATCCGCTTGCCGTGATCGAAGACCTGGAGCCCGGCGCCGCCGCTGATCGCGGCACGTTCCGACGCGCGGTGATACGCGACGGTCAGCTCGAGATCGCTCGTCGGATAGTCGGCGACGTGCTCGCGCCCGACGTAGAGCTCGACGTGGCCGCCGCACTCGTACCCGGTCGCGATGCCGCTCGACGCGTACGTCGGCTTGGGACACGGCTCGTCGCCCGGGACGAGCTGCACGGCATTCGAGCGGACGATCACGAGCGTCGCGTCGCTGCCGAGCAGCGCGACGGCATCGCGCGCGAGTGCACCCGCCTGGACCTCGGTGGCCTGGGCCGGGATCGAGGCGACGAGCGTGCCGTCGCGATAGTGGCGGAGCACGCCGCGGTTGCCGCCGATCCAGGCGTCGTCGCCGCGGAGCAGGAACATCGACTGGTCGCGCTCGATCGGGAACCCGCCGAGCCGGTTGCCCTTACCATCGTAGACGGTCAGCTCGCTGTCGCCGACGATGCCGAGCCGATCGCCCGTGGCGGACAGCACGAGCGCATCCGGGCGCGTCGCGGTCTCGATGACCTTGATCTCGGCGCCGGTGAAGTCGATCAGGTGAACGCGCCGGTCGTCGCCGAGGTACGCGTAGCGCGCGCCGCGGTAGCCGCTGACCTGAGGGCCCCAGGCGTCGCGTGCGAGCAGCGTCTGCTTCATCGTGACGAGATCGAGCAGCACGAGATCGCGGCCGACACCGATGACGGCGTGGTGCGCGGTCGGATCGAGCACCGGCTCGCTGCCCGCCGTCGCGGGCTCGAGCGCGAGCTCGCGGCGCACGCTGCCGTCGAACGCGTAGACGGTGAGCGTGCCCTCGCCGACGGTGGTCAGCTCGTCCTCGCCGGGCCCGAGCCGCGCGTACCACGCACCGCGGGTCGGCACGCGAAGCAGGACCTCGTGGTGGCTGCCGAGCAGCGCCGTGCCGTGCTGGCCGATGACGAGCAGCGTGTCATCGGGCTGGACCTCGAGCGTGGCGATCGAGCCGAGCTGGGTGGCGACCTCGCCGAGCGAGCGGCCGCCGTCGGACCAGAACCGCACCGTCCCTTCGTGATCGCCGGCCGCGATCCAGCCGCGCGGCGAGCCCGCGATGGTGGCGATCGCCGGCGAGCGGTGGACGACGAGCGTGGCGCGCCAGCCGCGGCTCGCGATCGACACCATCGCGCGCAGGCCCTGGCTGTCGGCGCCGCGCCGCATCGCGGCCGCGAAGTACGCGAGCGCGGGCATCGCGCGGTCGTCGTTGAGCTCGCGGCGGCCCTGCGCGATCAGGCTCGCGGTCAGCCGATCCTCGGCGAGTCGCGCGGCGTCGTGCGCGCGCGTCGCGTTGTGCTCGGCGGCGCTGCGATTGTCGTTCGCGACGACGCCGAGGTAGGCCATCACGCTCGCCGCCGCGGCGAGCAGCGCCATCGCGACGGCGACCAGGCCCCGGCGGACCCGTCGCGCGCGGCGCTGCGCCCTCGTCGATGCCTCGGCGAACCTGCGCTCGAGATCGGTGAGCGCGCTCGAACGCTCCGCGAGTCGCACCAGCTCGGCGAGCGCCTGGCCGCGCCACAGCAGGTCGCTGCGCCGGCGGGCCTCGTTCCAGCGCCGCGCCGCGCCGCGTACGTCGCCGAGCAGCGCGCGATCGGCGGCCTCTTCGGTGCGCCAGCGCGCGAGCCGGGGCCAGCGCTCGGCGAGGCACTCGTGGACGATCTCGACGACGTCGTCGCCCTCGTCGTCGCGCACGACGAGCAGGCGGGCGTCGATCAGGTGCGCGAGCACGCCGCGTGCGCCGGCGACCTGCTCGAGCTCGGCGCGCGGGGACGGGATGCGCGTGCCGTCGGCGGCGACCAGGCGCGCGAACAGATCGCGCACGGTGTCCTGATCGCGGCGCGCGAGGTTCGCGTAGATCTCGTCGGCGTACGTCGCGAGCGCGCCGGCGACGCCACCGAGCTCGCGATACGCGGGGTACGTGATCGCATGGGTCGTCCGGTCGCGCGTCTGCCACAGCTGCGACGCGGTGAACGAGAGCAGCGGCAACGAGGCCGGCCGCCCCGCGATCTCGGCGACCATGTCGTCGACCACGCGCGGATCGATGGTCACGCCCGCACGCCGTGCCGGCTCGACGACGATGCGGTACAGGACCTCCGGCGGCGGCGTCGCGAGCACGAACACCTCGAAGCGGCCGCGCAGCGCGGGCTCGCTCTCGATCACGGTCGCGAAGTCATCGCGCAGGGTCGCGACGACGCGCACCGGCGCGCCCGGGCCGTACGCGGCGGCCGCGAGCACCTCGGCGAACCGGCGGCGCTCGTTCGCGTCGCTGCACAGCGTGAGCAGCTCCTCGAGCTGGTCGATCACGAGCACGAGTCCGCGCTGTGCGCTCTCGCCGAGCTCGCGCAGCCGCGTGATGATCGCTGCCTCGTCCTCGCTGTCGGCGCCGACCGGTGGCAACGCGGCGAGCGCGTGGAGTGGGTGGCGGCCGGGCCGCATCGTCAGGATGCGATGCTGCTCGCCGAGGCGCGGCACCAGGCCGGCGTGGATGAACGAGCTCTTGCCGACCCCCGACGGGCCGAGCACCGCGAGCAGCGGCGCGCGGACGAGCCGGTTCGCGAGCGCCTCGACCTCGCGCTCGCGGCCGACGAAGCGATCGGCGTCCTCGGCGCGGTACGCCGCGAGGCCGGGATATGGCGACACATCGCCGGCCGGATCGAGCGAGGTGTCGGAGTCCTGGGTCGACAGTGCGGCGAGCTTCTCGCCGGCTGCATCGTCGTCGCGCTCGAACCCCCACGGCGCGGCGACCAGTCGCGCGGGCCCGCGGCCGCCCCGCCACAGCAGGAACAGCTCGGGCTCGGCCGCCGGCAGTGGCGCGATCACCTGGGCGAACGGCGAGAGGCGCGCGACGACCTGGCCGTGCACGTCGAGCAGCGCGACCTCGCACTCGCCGAGCGGCTCGCCCCAGATCAGCACCTTCTCGCGCTCGCGCCGGCGCGGCCCCTGCCAGCTCTCGGCGATCGCACCGGCGCCACCGACGACGAGCTGGTATGCGAGCAGCGGCTCGAGTGCGCGCAACGCCTCGGCCGCGGCGGCGACATCGGTCGCGAGCGCGGCCGCGGTCCGGCTTCGGTCGCGATCGTCGAGCCGCTCGGCGAGCGCGGCGAGCAGCCCAGACGCCGCGAGTGCGCCGACCAGCCCGGGCAGGGGCGACATCGACGCGGCGACGGCTGCACGTGCGAGCGCCAGCCAGGGCGCCGCGTCGTCGCGCCCGGCGATCGCGCGGGCCGGCTCGCGCACCGCGGGATCGGTCGTCGCCGGCAGGGTCGCGAGGGCGAGCACGGCGAGCCAGCGGCACGCGATCGCGACGAGCTCGCGCAGCGCGGCGTCGGCCTCGACGGTCGTCGTCGCGGCCGTGAGGTGGGCGAGCGCATCGGCTATCGGCTGCGGTCCGGTGCGCAGCCAGATCTCGCGCACCGCCGGGTCGAACATCGGTACCGTCTCGGCGGCCGGCACGCTCGATCCGCGCTGGATCGCGTCGGCGAGCTCGACCGCGGTCTGCCAGCGCATGTCGGGGTACTTCGCGAGCGCGCGCTTCACCGCCGCCGCGAGGTAGCGCGGCACCGATTCGGGCAGCGGCGGCACCGCCTCCTGCGTGTGGGCGTGCGCGAGCTGCGTGCGGTCGTGCGCGTGAAAGGGCAGGTGACCGGCGAGGCAGCGGTAGGCGAGCACGCCGAGCGCGTAGATGTCGGCGCGCGCGTCGACCTCCGATGGCCGCTCCCACTGCTCGGGCGACATGTAGTGTGGCGAGCCGAGCGTGACGCCGTGGCTCGTCAGCTCCCAGCCGTCGACGCCGGGCGTGATCTCGGCCGGCTCGCCCTTCGCGATCCCGAAATCGAGCAGCTTCGGCAGCAGCTGGCCGGCGCGCTCGATCACCATCACGTTCGCGCCCTTGATGTCGCGGTGCACGATGCCGAGCTCGTGCGCCGAGTGGACGACCTCGCAGAGTCGCGTGAACAGCGGCGCGAACACGCTCGCCGGCATCGGGCCGCGGCGCGCGACCACCTCGTCGAGTGTCAGGCCCTTCACGTGCTCCATCGCGATCCACAGCACGCCGTCGGGCTCGACACCGAACGCGTAGACGTGCGCCGCGTACGGGTGATCGAGGCGCGAGGCGAGCCGGGCCTCGCGCAGGAACCGCTCGACGCGGTTGGGCGCACTCGCCATGTCGCGGCGCAGCACCTTGATGACAGCCGATCGCCCGAGTTGCACTTGTTGTGCACGGAACACCTCGCCCGAGCCGCCGCGGCCGAGCCGCTCGACGACGACGAAGCGGCCCAACATGCGGCCGATCAAGGATGGCGGGGCCGGCGCAGGGGCCGGCGGTCCGCCGACCTCAGCCAGCTGCTCCGTCGACGCATCGTCGGGTGCCCCCACGGCAAGGGAATGTACATCGGAGCTGCCGGCCATCGTGATAGCGTGGCCCTCGATGCGGACCCTCGTCATTATGGCGGCATTTCTCATCGCGTGTGGCCCGAACATGCGCGGCGACGACGACGGCACGGGTGACGACGACGGCATGGGCAGCGGCTCGGGGAGCGGCTCCGGCAGCGGCAGCGCCGACGACGGCTGCTCCGACGCCGCGAAGCTCGTCTACGTCGTCGACTCGAACAACACGTTCTCGCAGTTTGACCCGTCCACGAAGACGTTCACGGATCTCGGGATGCTGAGCTGCCCGGCGAGCTTTCTCGCCACGCCGTTCTCGATGAGCGTCGATCGCGACACGATCGCGTGGGTGCTCTACAGCTCCGGCGAGCTGTTCCGCGTCGACATCCAGAACAACCTGACCTGCACGAAGTCGACCTGGTCGACGCAGGCGGGCCTGATGCTGTTCGGCATGGGGTTCTCGGCGAACACGATGGGCAGCACCGACGACACGCTGTTCGTCGCCGGTGGCGCCGACCAGACCAACACGACGAGTCAGCTCGCGACGCTGTCGACGCAGACGTTCTCGGCATCGTCGGTCGGCAGCGTGAGCGGGTGGCCCGAGCTCACCGGTACCGGCAGCGCCGAGCTGTGGGGCTGGTTTCCGTCCAACGCGGACGGCACGGGCACGCCGCGCGTCGAGCAGATCGACAAGACCTCGGGCGCCGCGATGACCTCGTTTCCCCTGGCGCAGCTCGCGGGCGCGCCGACCGCGTGGGCGTTCGCGTTCTGGGGCGGCGACTTCTGGATCTTCCTCGCGAAGGATCTCGACCCGAACACGAGCGTGTATCAGGTCGACGGCACGAGCGGCACGATCACGAGCACGACGCCCGCGAGCGGTCGCACGATCGTCGGCGCCGGCGTGTCGACGTGCGCGCCGATCGTGATCCTCTGATCGCTCAGCGCCGCTTGTGCTTGCCGCGCTTGCGGCCAACGCCCTCGAGCTCGTCGCGCGCGTCGCGCTCCATCTGCTCGAGGATCTGGCGCGCGGTCTCCTCGTCGACCGGATTGCCGTACTGATCGACGACCATCGGCTGCGGCTCTGACGGCGCGTCGGTCTCGTCGGCAGGAGGGCTCGCGAACCTCGCGCCGGGCGGTTCATCCGCCTCGGGCCTGGGCGGCTCGTGCGTGGCTGGCTCGTGCGTGGGTGGCTGGTGCCGGGGTGGCTCGGACCCCGCGCGCGGTGCGAGCATCGGCGAGAGCGTGGGGTCGGCGCCTGCGCGGTGGCGCGAGGCGGCGAGCACGACCAGGACGATCGCGATGGCGGCGAGCGCGATGGCGAGCAGCTTCGTGCGTGTGGTCGGCGCGCGTGGCAGCGGGCGCGGATCGGCATCGCCGAGCGCGAGCAGGTGAGCGAGCTGCTCGGCGCTCGGCCGCTGCGCCGGATCGCGTGCGAGCGTCGCCATGATCGCGGCATCGAGGCCAGCGGGCATCGCGCGGCGCGTGTGCACCGCCGGTGGATCCTGATCGAGCTTGCGGATCACGGAGCGGAGGTCGTGATCGCCGTGCGGGGGCGAGCCGGTCAGCGCCTCGTAGAGCGTCGCGCCCAGCCCGTAGACGTCGGACGCCGGGCTGAACTGGCCGCGCGCGAGTGACTCGGGGGCGGCGTACGACGGCGAGCCGAGGAACTGGCCCTCGACGGTGAGCGTCGAGTCGGGCAGCCGCGCGATACCAAAATCGGCGAGCTTCCAGACGTCGCGCTCGGCCTCGGTGGGCGGGCGACGCCGATCGGCGACACGCGGGGTCGCGCACAGGATGTTCGCCGGCTTGACGTCGCGGTGCAGGATGTTCGCGGCGTGCGCGGCGGCGAGCGCGCGCGCGATCTGGATCCCGATCTCGCGCACGGCCTCGAGCGGCAGCGCGCCGGCCCGGATCCGGTCGCGCAACGACCCGCCGGCGGCGAGCTCCATCACGAGGTAGGGCGCGTGGTCGTCGATACCGGCGTCGTAGACGGCGAGGATGTTCGGGTGCAGCACCGCGCCGATCGCGCGTGCCTCGCGCAGGAACCGCTCGCGCGTGGCCGCATCGCGCGAATGCAGGGCCTTGATCGCGACAGCGCGGCCGAGCACGTCGTCGTGCGCGCGGTACACCGTGCCCATCGCGCCGGCGCCGAGCTCGGCGAGCGCGCGGAACCGGCCGAAGCGCGGCAGGTCGGCCACGTGCTGGGTCTGATCGGGCGCGCGCGGCAGGTCGGCCACGTGCTGGGTCTGATCGGGCGCGCGCGGCGCCGCGGCCGGCCCCTCGGGCACGAACTGCGTCTCGACCTGCCGCACCGGGCCGTCGGGGACGTGCTGCGTGCCGTCGGCAGGAGGCTCGGTCACCGACGAAATCATGACCGCACGCCCGGTAGGCAAGCAAGCTCCGTCATCCCCGGGGATGGAGGCGGCCGGATTCATTCGGGCCGCCCAGGCAAATAGCCAAGCTCGCTCGCCGCCGCGAGGATTTTCATCGCCAGCGGGCCCGCGGCCGATGCGCCGCCGCCGCCGCGCGGGATCACGACGGCGACCGCGAGCCGGCCCGGTGCCGTCGCGGCGAGCTCGGCCGTACTCGCAGGCTCGGCGAACGCGACGAACCACGAGTGCGGCGCGGCGGGGGCGGCGCGCCGGATCCCGAACGGCTGCTCGCCGACGAAGCCGCGCGCATCGGCGGTGCCGGTCTTGCCGTAGACGCGGACGCCGGGCGGCTCGACGAGTCGCGCCCCGGTGCCGCGCGTCATCACCGCGCGCATGCCGGCGACGATCGGCTGGAGCGCCGCCGGATCGGCGACGAGCGTGGTCGTGCGACACGCGACACCGAGCTCCATCGTCGGCGGGCACGTGCGGTACGCGCCGCCGGCCGCGATCGCGGCGACCATGCGCGCCGCTTGCATCGTGCTCATCACCATCGCGCCCTGGCCGTACGCGCTCGACGCGAGCTGGCGCGAGCCGGCCGGGCCCGGATCGAGCGCGCCACCGTAGCCGACGTCGAGGCCCGCCTCGCGTAGCCCGGCGAGCGGCGCCGGGCCGAGCGCGAGCCCGAGCTGACCGAAGTACACGTTGCAGCTCACCGCGAGGGCGTCGACGAGGTCGGGCGTGCCGTGCGGCCGGTCGCCGGAGAAATCGTGGATCGGCTGCGGCCAGCCGCGCCGCATCAGCAGCGGACCCTGCGCGTCGGTCTCGCGACACTCGTAGCGCTGATCGGCGAGGTGGGCGCGCACCGCCGCGAGCGCGGTGAACAGCTTGGCGATCGAGCCCGCCTGGAACATGCCCTGCAGGCCCGTCTTGTCCGGCCACTCGCCGTACGTGCCATAGAAGCGCGCGCGGTACGCGCGGTCGTGCGCGAGCACGCGCGCCTGCCACGTCGGGTGGTTCGGATCGTAGTCGGGCGCCTGGACGCGCGCGAGCACCTGACCGGTATCGACGTCGAGCACGACCGCGGCGGCCGCGAGCCCGTTGCGCGCGATCGCGGCGCGCGCGAGCTCCGCGACCTTCGCCTGCAGCTTGCCGTCGAGCGTGAGCGTGACCGACCGCGACGCGACGTCGGCATCGCGTCTGGCCAGCGCGGCGTCGCGCGCGTCATCGTCGAGATCGAGCAGCGGCACGAAGCCGGCGAGGTCGGCGTAGCCGGTGAGCCGCGCATCGAGCTGGCGCTCGAGCGCCCACGGTGGCAGCAGCACGCGCGCCGGCGCGACGCCCATCAGCGTGCCGAGTGCCTTGCCGAGCGGATAGCTGCGCGTGGCGGGCGTCGGGCTCGTCGCGAGCTCGTCGCCATGCCGATCGAGAATGTCGCCGCGCCGCACGCGCGACGCGAGCGCGACGAGCCGCGGGTTCTGGCGCGCGATCAGCGTGCCATCGCGCAGCCGCGCGAGGATCGTGTGCGTGCTCGTCACGCCGCGCACGGCGGCCGCCGCATTGATCGACGCCACGCACAGAAACACGATCGCGACCGCGGCCAGGTTGCGCACGCCGCGCGCCGCCGCGTGCAGCTCGTCGAGCTCGGCGGAGTCGGCCCGCCTGCGGCCGTCGGCGGCGAGTCGCGCGACGAGCGCCACGATCACGAGGAACACCACCATGCTGGTGCGTCCGGCCGACACGAACGGCACGACGATGCCGGTCAGCGGCAGCAGGCCGAGCGTGCCGCCGAGGATCACGAACCACTGCGCGAGCACGAGGATCGCGATGCCGCTCGCGATCAGCACGCGCTCCGCGGTCCGGCTGCGCGCCGCGACGTAGAGCGCGCCGATCACGATCGCGGCGAGCGCGAGCTGGTACGCGACGAGCCCGACCGCGCCGAGCTGCTCGGTGAGCGTCGCGAGCACGAGGTCGGTCTTGCCGGCCGGGACGATCGGCGTCAGCGCGCGGCCGAGCCCCTGGCCGGTCCAGCCGCCCGCGCTCATCGCCCACAGCCCCTCGCCGAGCTGCGAGCCGTGCGTGAGCCCGTTCGTCCACGGATCGGTCCACATCAGGAGCCGCGTCTTGACCGTCCCGCCGCCGGCGAGCGCCGGCCACCTCGCGAGCACCGCGAGCAGCCCGCCGATGATCGAGAGCGCGACGACGACCCAGCCGGTCGCGCGGCTGACGACGAAGAACATGCCGAGGAACACGAGCGCGAGCAGCAGCACGGGCCCGAGATCGCCGATCACGTACAACCCGGCGACGATCAGGAGCAGCACGCCGACCGCGGGCACGAGCAGCTCGAGGCGCGGCCAGCGCAGCCCGAGCAGCTTGCGGCGGTGCCAGCGCAGCTTCGACGCGCGCCCGCCGAGGTACACCGCGAGGAACAGGATCGCGAGTGGCTTGACCAGCTCGATCGGCTGCACCGGACCGAGGTTGATCCGGGTCCCCGAGCCCGCCGGTCCCGACCCGACGAGCGCGAGTGCCGCGAAGATCACCGCGATCGCGATCGCGATCGGCGTCCTCGCCCGCGCGGCCAGCTCGGCGAGATCGACCGGCACGACGAGCAGCGCCGCCGCCGCGATGCAGCCGGCGAGGAAGCCCTGCGCGAAGCCGAGTGCGGTGGGCGCGAGCGCCGCGCCGCGCGACACCTCGACCGTCCCGAGGTGAACCGCGAGGCCGAACAGCGCGGCGGCCACCGCCGCCGGCACGAGCCACGGCGCCGCGATCGCACGCTCGGCCTTGCGCGCCGCGACCACGCGCGCGGCGGCGAGCACGCCGATACCGACCGTCATGTAGATGCTCGCGGTCCGCGCTGCGCCCCGCACGGCCGCCTCGCCCGGCCCGGCGAGACCGAGCTTGCCGACACGCGCCAGCCAGGCGCTCGTCGCGTGCGAGCCCAGCCACCACGCGACCGCGGTCAGCGCGACGTACGCGAACAACTCGATGAATAGATACCGCTTCAAGATCGGCGCTGAACGGTGAGGACGAGGTCGCCGCGCGACAGCGAGACCTCTGCGGGTAGCGCTACCTCCAGATCCTCACCGGCGGCGATCGGTTGACCGTTGACGTGCACCGGGTTGGCCTTCGCGAACCGGCCGATCCGCAGGGCGTGCGGCGTCGCGGCGATCCACACGTGCTGCTTGTTGACCTTGGTGCCCGCGCCGGTGAGCGCGATGAAGTGCGGCGGAGCGCCGTCGTGGGGCCGGCCGATGACCACGGTGGCGCCGAGCGGCAGGGATGCGCCGCCGCCGGGCCACACGACGAGGTGGCCGGGCGCGGTCTGATCGTCGACGATCACGGTGTCGGTCGGTGTCGCGGGGCGCACCGCGATCTCGCCGGCCGCTGCCCAGCTGTCGAGCCGCATGGTCATCTCGCCGGGCCGCGGCGCCGCGAGCTTCTCGGTCGGCACGAACGCGACGCGGACCACGCCTTCGGCCTGCGCCAGCTCGTCGGCCTCGTCGAACACGACGGTCACGCGCAGCTCGCCGACCAGCTCGGCCTCTCGCGCGCGGGCCTCCTGCGCGAGCACGGTCTTGAGGTCGCGCTCGAGCACGATCTGCAGCGGCCGGATGCCATCGAAGTCACGCCGGGCGAGGATGATCCGGTAGTCGTTCCAGACGATCGGCTTGCCGAGCGCGGAGCGCACGTTGCACTCGCGCATGACGAGGCCGATCGCCTGCGCGATCAGGAACGGATCGATCTGCAGCGGCTCGCCACGCCGCACGCGCGCCAGCTCCGCGAACTGGACGCGGAACTGATCGAGACCGTCTTTGCGGATCGCCGCCATATCAGTGCCGCTGGACCAGCAAGCGTAGCGCGCCTCCCTTGCCATCGGAGAGCTCGATCGCGTCGCCGGGCTTGACCACCGCGCGGCCGCGGGCGGTCCGCGCCGGCCGCACTGCCTCGCCGGACGCGCGGTGCACGATCAGCTCGTCGCCTTGATCGAGCGAGGCGACCTCGAGCTGATGGCCGGCGCGATAGAGCCGGCCGGCGCGCCGGCTGACGAACTCGGTCTTGTCGCAGACGACGAGATCGTTCTTCGCGCCGTGATCGGCGCCGTGCCATGGCCCGCGGCCGAACGCGAGCTCGCTCCAGCTCGCCGGGAGCGCGAGCAGCTGACCGTCGCGGTCGCCCCCCGCGATCGCGAGCCGCCAGCTCTTGGCGACGCCCTCGCTGGCGGTGACCGAGATTCGGTCCGCGACCGACACCAGGTACTCGCGCGCAGGTAATGCGCCGACCGCGACGTCGCACTTGTTGGCGAGCGCGGCTCCGACCTCCCGATCGAGCTCGGGGCGGTCGATGAAGCCCTGCGCGACCGCGGCACCGCCCTCCTGGACGGTGATCCGGACGATCACGTCCTCCGGAAACGCGGCCTCACCGCGCGGGCCATACGTGCGCAGCTTCACGATCTCGTCGACAGAGCGCCGGATCAGGTCGTCCCACCCCAGCTCGTCGTCGCCGCCTCGCAGCAGATCGGAGAGCCAGCCCATCAACCGATATCGTACCCCGGTTTTTGCTAGGGTCCCTGCAAATGGGCCGCAAGGAAGACGCGCTGGACTATCACTCGCGAGGACGCAAAGGAAAACTCGAGGTCGTGCCGACCAAGCCGCTGGTCAGCCAGATCGATCTCTCGAATGCGTACACGCCCGGCGTCGCCGAGCCATGCCTCGCGATCGCCGCGGACGAGGAGAAGAGCTGGGAGTACACCGCGCGCGGCAACCTCGTCGCCGTGATCTCGAACGGCACCGCGGTGCTCGGCCTCGGCAACATCGGACCGGCCGCCGGCAAGCCGGTGATGGAGGGCAAGGCGTGCCTGTTCAAGAAGTTCGCCGATATCGACGTGTTCGATCTGGAAGTCGCCGAGACGGATGTCGACAAGTTCTGCGACATCGTCGCCGCGCTCGAGCCGAGCTTTGGTGGCATCAACCTCGAGGACATCGCCTCGCCGGCGTGCTTCGAGATCGAGGAGCGGCTGCGCCAGCGCATGCGCATCCCGGTGTTCCACGATGACCAGCACGGCACCGCGATCATCTCCGGCGCCGGCCTCCTCAACGCCGCGCAGCTCGCCGGCAAGAAGCTCGAGGACATCAAGCTCGTCGTGTCGGGCGCGGGCGCGGGGGCGATCGCGTGCGTCGAGTTCTTCTGTAGCCTCGGCATGAAGCGCCAGAACGCGGTGCTCGTCGACTCCAAGGGCGTCATCCACCAGGGCCGCACGGATCTCAACCGCCAGAAGCAGAAGTTCGCGATCCCCGACGACGGCCGCCGCACGCTCGCCGACGCGATGCGCGGCGCCGATATGTTCATGGGGCTGTCGGTCGCCGGCACCGTGAAGCCCGAGATGCTGCTCGGCATGGCCGAGCGGCCGATCATCTTCGCGCTCGCGAACCCAGATCCGGAGATCTCGTATACAGACGCGATCGCGGCGCGCCCCGACGCGCTCGTCGCGACCGGCCGCTCGGACTATCCGAACCAGGTCAACAACGTACTCGGGTTCCCGTACATCTTCCGCGGCGCGCTCGATTGCCGCGCGACCGGCGTCTCCGAGGAGATGAAGCTCGCGGCCGCGCGGGCGCTCGCCGAGCTGACCCGCGAGCCGGTGCCCGACACCGTGATCCACGCGTACGGCGGCAAGCCGCTGAAGATGGGGCCGGAGTACTTCATCCCCAAGCCGTTCGATCCGCGCGTCTTGTGGTGGGTCGCGCCCGCCGTCGCGCGCGCCGCGATGGACTCCGGTGTCGCCCGCATCAAGTTCGACATCGCCGAGTACCGCGAGAAGCTGATGTCGAAGGGCAGCAACGCCGCGTACTCGATCATGCGGATGATCGGCCGCGAGGCACGCCGCGATCCGAAGCGCATCGTCTACCCGCACGCGGCGAACCCGCGCCTGCTGCGTGCGGTCCAGCAGATCGTCGAGGAGGGGATCGCCAAGCCGGTGCTGCTCGGCCGTGCCGCCGAGATCGCGCAGCTGTGCGGCGAGATGTCGCTCGACATGCTGTCGCGCGGTGTCGAGATCGTCGATCCGCGCCTCGAGAAGCCGGAGGCGTACGTCGAGCGGCTGTGGCAGCTGCGCCAGCGCAAGGGCATCACGCGCGACGCCGCGAAGGCGCGGATCCAGAAGAGCGACTACTACGCGGCGATGATGGTCGACCGCGGCGATGCCGACGGGGTGGTCACGGGCCTGCGCCTCAACTACCCGGAGACGGTGCGTCCGCTGCTCGAGATCTTCGGGATGTCGCCCGGCGTCAAGGTCGCGGTCGGCATGTACATGATGGTGATGAAGAACAGCGTGAAGTTCTTCGCGGACACGGTGTTCAACATCGACCCCGACGCCGAGACCCTCGCCGACATCACCCTGCAGGTCGCAGATTCGGTGCAGAGCTTCGGCGTCACGCCGCGCATCGCCATGATCTCGTACTCGAACTTCGGCGCGGTGAGTCACCCCGGCGTGCGCAAGATCACCCAGGCGATCGAGATGGTGCGCGCGCGGCGGCCCGACCTCGAGATCGACGGCGAGATGCAGCCGGAGATCGCGCTCGATTCGGAGCGGCGCAACCAGTACTACGGGTTCTCGCGCCTGAGCCGGACCGCGAACGTGCTCGTGTTCGCCTCGCTCGACGCCGCGAACGCGGCCTATCAGACCCTCAAGGTCGCCGGCGGCGCGTCGGCGGTCGGCCCGATCCTGCTCGGTCTGTCCAAGCCCTGCGCGGCCCTGCAGAACGAGGTGACGGTGGAGGACATCGTGAACATGACCGCCTACGTGGTGCTCAAGGCGCAGCAAAACCACGCGCGCGACGCGCTACGGGCGTAAGATAGCGGTGATTGCGTTGCCTTCACGCTGCTGTCCTGGTGGTCCTGGCGTCGGCTCCCGCCGCGCGTGCGGATGACGAACAGGCCGAGGCTGACGCGCCGCTGCCGATCGAGGTCGGCGCATATACCGGCACGTTCATCTCGAACTACTACCACCAGTTCTATCAGCTCGATAAGTTCCCCGGCGCGGAGGGGCAGCCAGGCTATCGGCCGGAGCTGCGCCGGTTCAGCCTGCTCGGCGGCATCCGCTTCACGTACTTCTTCTTGCCGTGGCTCGCCGGTGAGGCCGATCTCGACGTGGTGATGGCCGCGACCAAGGCGCAGCCGATGAAGCAAGCGGCGACGATCTACAGCGGCCGGCTCCAGCTCATGTTCCAGGCGGCGAACCTGTCGCCGTACGTCGTGCCGTACATCTCGATCGGCGACGGCTTCTCGCATCTGTCATCGGACTACCTCGGCAGCGATACCGATTACCCGCCGTTCCTCGGTGCGGGCGCGCGCTTCCCGGTCCATCGCTCGATCACGCTGCGCGTCGACGGCCGCTGGATGCGCGCGCCGACGCCGCAGTCGCCGTACACGCTCAACTGCAACCTCGGCGAGCTGATGATCGGCGTCTCGTTCCGCCCGAGCCGCGCGCCGGCCGAGTCCCCGCCGCGCCCGCCGCCGCCGCCGCGGGACACCGATGCCGACGTTCTGTTCAACGATCGCATCCGCTGCCCGAACGAGCCGGACGATCGCGACCTCTACGACAACACCGATGGCTGCCCCGACACCGACAACGACGGCGACGGCATCCCCGACACGCAGGACCGGTGCGCGCTCGACGCCGAGGACAAGGACGGCTTCCAGGACGACGACGGCTGCCCCGATGCCGACAACGACGGCGACGGCATCGCCGACGCGCAGGACCGGTGCCCCGGCGAGCCCGAGGACCTCGACGGTTTCAACGACGCCGATGGTTGCCCCGAGCTCGACAACGACACCGACGGGATCGCGGACGCCGGCGACAAGTGCCCGAACGCGGCCGAGGTCATCAACGGCGTCGTCGACGACGACGGCTGCCCCGACCGAGGCAACGCGCTGGTCGTGATCAGTCCGGACCGCCTCGAGCTGCTGGAGGCGATCGACTTCCGCCGGGCGAAGCTGCAGAAGGCGAGCACCAATCTGCTCCGCCAGATCGGCGCGAACCTGCGCGCGCACCCCGAGATCCTGCGCGTGCGCATCACCGTGCACGTGCAGCCGACGCGCAAGCCCGACGGCGACCAGGAGCTCTCCGACGCGCGTGCCGTCGCGATCCGGGACTGGCTGGTCGACTACGGCATCGCGCCCGAGCGGCTCGAGCCGCGTGGCTTCGGCGGCCGGATCCCGCTCGTCGATCCCAAGGCGCGCGGCGCGAAGGCGATCAACGAGCGCGTCGAGCTGATCATCCTCGAGCGGCAATAGCCGCGACGGTCAGTCGTTGTCGCGGTTGAGGGCGACGACATCGCGCGGGTTCGAGCCAGCGTACGCCGGGTCGCTGCTCGTGCATGCGTGGAGCACGACCGTGAACAGCACGTCACCGTCGTCGAGCTGGTCGTCGACGCCGGACACCGTCACCGTGCGAAACCCGAAGTTGCCGGGCGTGAACACGATCGTCTGCGGACCGACGAGACCCTCGCTGGGGTCGCTGCTCGATACCGTGCACGTCACCGGCGACGTCGGCGGCGTGGTCAACCGGACGCGGAACGTCGCCGACTGGCCGTTCTCGGACACGCGCAGCAGGCGGCGCGCCTTGACGTAGACGGTCGCGGTGTCGTCGTCGACATTGTCCACCTCGACGTCGGCGACCGCGAGGCCGTTGTAGAACGGGTCGCTGCTGACCGCCGCGCCGGTGATGATCGTGAAGGTCTGCGCGCCGTCGGCGACGGCGTCGTCGATGCCGGTCACCGTCACGGTCTGCGGAACGTCCCAGTTGCCCGGCGTGAACATCACGCTGGTGGGCAGCACGGTGCCCTCGCTGGTGTCGCTGCTCGCCAGCGAGATCGTGACCGGCGCGGCCGGTGCGGTATCGAGGACGATCGTGAACGTATCGGTGTCGCCGAACTCCGAGACGATCAGGCCATCGATCGGATCGACGGTGATGCTCGTCGTGTCGTTGTCGAGGTTCGTGACGCCGACGTCGCTCGGGTTCAGCCCCGCATAGCTCGGATCCATGGCGACCGCCGGGCCGAGCAGGATGGAGTAGGTCTGGTTGCCGTCGGCGACGGTGTCGTCGACGCCGGTCACGGTGACGGTCCGCGGCTGGTTCCAGGTCGCCGCGGTGAACGTCAGCGAGGTCGGCGCCGGTGTGCCCTCCGAGAGGTCCGACGAGGTCACCGGGATCGTGACGTCACCGGCCGGCCGGGAGCTCAGCACGACGCGGAACGTCGCCGTCCCACCGGTCTCGGTCGTCACCAGGCCCGCGGTCGGCGTGACGACGATGCCGGCGGTGTCGTTGTCCGCGTTGACGCCGGCGAGGTCGTCGGGATCGATGCCGGCGTACTGCGCGTCGCCGCTCGCCGCCGCCCCGATCGTGACCGTGAACGGCTGATCGCCATCATCGAAGAAGTCATTCACGCCGGTGACCGTGACCGTCTGCGGCTGGTCCCAGGTCGCGGACGTGAACACGAGCTGGGCGACCGAGACCGTCGCCTCGCCGGAATCCGAGGAT
>DAIRFU010000523.1:0-5103 GCA_036794935.1 Kofleriaceae bacterium
GATCCGCGCGGCGCGCGAGGCGGCGCTCGTGCGCTATCGATTCGGCCTGGCACTCGCAGATTTTCTGATCTGCGGCACGTGCGGCGTGCTCGTAGCCGCGTACGAGCCCGGCACGCCCGGCCGCGCCGTCGTCAACCTCGACGTGCTCGCCCGCGCCGCCGAGCTCACCGCCGCCCCTGCCCCGTTCACCGCCTACGACAGCGAGGACGTCGCGACTCGCACCGCGCGCCGCGCGAAGGGCTGGACGCCGGCGTCACTCGTCATCGACGCCGACGACGACGCGACGAGCCGGCTCGCCCACGAGCTCCGGACACCCCTCAATGCGGTGCTCGGGCTGACCGACCTTCTGCTGCTCGCCGGCGGTGATCCGCTGACCGCGCGCCAGCGCCAGTACCTCGACGGCATCGCCGAGAGCGGGCGTCAGCTACTCGCCCGGGTCCAGGATGTGCTCGAACGTGCGAAGGCGGATGCGGACGCGCGCGAACATCGCCCCTGAGGTACGCGATGGCCATCCGGAGTCAGCCGGCGCCCGCAAGATCCTGTACAACTGGAGCTGCGGGTGATGTCCAAGATCTTGGTCGTCGAAGATGATCCGTGGAGCCAGCGCATCGTCGTCGAGCTGCTCGAGATGCGTGGCCACGACGTGGTGGCGGCCGCCACGGTGGAAGCAGCCCGCGATGCGCTCGACCACGATCCGGATCTCGTGCTGCTCGACATCCACGTCCCGGGTGGCGGTGGCGAGGCGCTGCTGCGCGAGATCCGCATCCGGCGCCACGCGCTGCCGGTGATCGCGCTCACCGCGTCGGCGATGGCCGGCGATCGCGAGCGCTTCTTGCGCCAGGGATTCACCGCGTACCTGACCAAGCCGATCGACATCTCGTCGTTCGGCCCGACGGTCGAGTACTACGCGCGGGGTCCGGCGTGATGAAGCGCCGCGTCCTGGTCGTCGATGACTCGCCGCAGAACCGGCTGGTCGCGACCGGCCACCTCGAGGCCGCCGGGTACGAGGTGCTCGAGGCGACGGACGGCGAGCAGGCACTCGACGTGCTCGGGCGCGAGACGGTGGATCTCGTGATCCTCGACGTGCTGATGCCCGGCATCGGCGGCTTCGAGACGTGCCGGCGGATCCGGGCGACGCCCGCGCTCGGCGAGCTGCCGGTGCTGTTTCTGACCGCGCTCGGCGACCGCGAGGCGACCGCGCCTGCCCTCGAGGCGGGCGGCGACGACCTGCTGGGCAAGCCGTTCCAGCGCGCCGAGCTGCTGCTGCGGGCCCGCGCGCTGATCCGCCAGCGCCAGACGACGGCAAAGCTCGCCAAGGCACTACGCGCGCTCGTCGAGCAGAACGAGGCGCTGCGTCGCGCCGAGCACGACAAGCGGCGGATCAGCGAGCTGATCGTCCACGATCTCAAGAGTCCGCTCGCGGCGGTGCTCGCGAACGCCGAGCTGCTCAAGCGCGCGGCACGCGGCGAGCCGCCCGACAAGATCGACATGCTCGACGATATCTTGCTCGCGGCGCAGCAGATCGAGCGCACCGCGAAGGACCTGCTCGACGTCTCGCATGCCGACGCCGGCGAGCTGGCGGCACGGTGCGAGCGGTTCGCGCTCGGCGAGCTGATCGACGAGGTCGTCGCCACGATGCGCGGGCTCGCGCGGTGGACCGAGATCGATCTGCAGCTCGAGGTGCGTGCCGATCAGGTGGTCGCCGACCGCGAGCTGACGCGCCGCATGCTGCAGAACCTCGTCCACAACGCCGTCAAGCACGCGCCGAAGCGCAGCGTGGTGCGGCTCGATGCGGCGCTCGATGGCGACGGCCTGCTCGTGCGCGTGATCGATCAGGGGCCCGGCCTGACCGCGGCCGAAGCCGAGCGCATCTTCGATCGCTACGTCCGGCTCGCCGGCGAACCGATGCGCAGCGGCAGCCACGGCCTCGGCCTCGCGTTCTGCCGGCTCGCCGCCGAGGTGCAAGGCGGCCGGATCTGGGTCGAGCGCGGTCGCGAGCGCGGAGCCGCGTTCTGCGTGCGCATCCCGCAGCCGGCCGCATGACCCTGCGGACGAGACGCCGCCGTCCGGCGAGCGCCATGGCGTGTACGCGCAGCTCTCGAAGTAGTAAGGTCTGCGCGACATGGCAGCAGCGCTTGTCCTCGACTTCGATGGCACGATGACGGATGCCGAAGCCGAGGGGCGGCCGTTTCGTGACGGCTACCTCGAGGATCTCGCGCTCCTCGTCGGCCGCGCCGCCGACGATCCGGACGTCCGCGCGATCGCGGAGGAGGTCGAGGCCGAGCTCGCGGCCGCGCCCGCCTCGCACCCGTTCTTGTGGATGGGCCGCCCGGTCGCGCCCGCCACCGTCGATCCATACCTGCGCATGGTGCCGATCGCGCACCGCATCCTCGATCGCTACGGCGCGATTCCCGGCGCCGAGGATCGCGGCCGCCTGCTCGGCAGCGTGCTCTACAAGTACAACTACGCCAAGACGCTCGGCCACCCGGTGTTCCGCGCCGGCGCGGGCGCGATGCTGACGAGCCTCGACGTGACACGCACGTGGATCGTGACGAACTCCGACACGCACGCGGTCGCCGGCAAGGTCGCGGCGCTCGATCGCGAGGCGCCCGGTGTCGCGTGGCTGACCTCGCGCGTGCGCGGCTTCGCGCGCAAGTTCGACGTCGACGATAGCTGGACCGGCGCCCCCGGTGAGATGACGATTCCCGGCCTCGAGCGCTCGGTGCTGCTGCGCCGCCGCTCGTACTTCGAGATCCTGAGCGAGGTGCTCGCCGAGGCCGGCTCCTCGTTCGCGGAGCTCGTGGTGATCGGCGACATCTTCGAGCTCGATCTCGCGATGCCGCTCGCGCTCGGGGCCCGCGTCGGCCTGGTCGTGTCGCCGCGCACGCCCGACTACGAGCGCGCGTACGTCACCGCGCACCCGCGCGCGAAGCTGATCGAGGATCTCGCCGAGATCCCTGCGTTCGCGTTCGGCTGAGCCGCGCGGCCTCGCGCAACCGCACCAGGCGTCCGTCCGCCGCGGTGCCGAGATCCGGACGCGACGTCCGGCCGCCGGAGGACGCCAACGTGCGTTCGAGAGCTTGGCCCGGCGCGCTGCTTGCTGAGCTCGCGCGCATGCTGATCACCCACGACCGTTTTGCCGCCTACGCCGCCGCACGCAGCGCGCTGACCGCGATCCAGCGCGCGACCTCCGCCTGGCCGCGCGACCTCGCCCAGCACGCGCAGACCACCGCGAACAACGTCCTCACCAAGACCGCCGAGGCCATCGACAAGGACCCGACCTCGCCGGCGCGGCGGCGCTGCCTGCGCGACGCACTCGTCGACGCCCTGGTACTGGCCTCGATCTGCGATCTCGCGACGTCACACGGCCTGATGAGCGAGGCTCTGGAGGACACGCTGCGTCACGCGAGCCGCACGATCTCGATGCTCGGGCTCAGCTTCCACGCGACCTCCGCTGCGACCGACTGACGTCCCAGGCCATTTCGTAGTACCTACGGGAGCGATGAGTGACAGCGTGGTCCGGGCGCGCGAGGCGGTGGCGCGCGGTGAATGGTCGGAGGCGCTCGGACTGCTCGTCGAGCTCGATACACGCGAGCCGCTCGCCGCCGCTGACCTCGAGCTGCTCGCGCAGGTGGCCTACACCGCGGGACGGCTGGACCTGACCCTCGACGCGTGGGAGCGCGCGTACCGCGATGCGATCCGCGCGGGCGAGAGCGTCGCGGCTGCGAACGCGGCACTGAGGGTTGCGCTGCACCTGCTGATGGACAGCGCGCTCATGGCACCGGTGCGGGGCTGGCTGCAGCGCGCCGAGGAGCTCCTCGAAGGCCATGACGAGCACCCGGTCCAGGCATGGCTCGGAGTCGTTCACGGCTACGAGCGCCTGCTGTCGGGTGACCTCCCGGCAGCGCGGGCGTGGACCCGGCGAGCCATCGACCTCGGCTCGCGCGCCGAGCCTGCAGCCGCCGCCGTCGCACGCGTCGCCGAGGCACGCGCGATGATCCTCGGTGGTGAGGTTCGCGAGGGACTGGCGCGCCTGGATGCAGCCGGCGTCGCCGCGGTCTCCGGAGAGCTCGATGCGACGAGCGCCGGCATCGTGTACTGCGAGGTGTTGTGCGCATTGCAAGGTCTCGCGCACTTCGAGCGCGCGGATCAGTGGACGGAGGCGATGGAGCGGTGGTGCCGCGTGGGTCAGGTCGCCAGTTTTCCGGGGCGCTGTCGCGTGCACCGCGCGGAGATCCTCCGGCTTCGCGGGTCGTGCTCGGAGGCCGCGCGCGAGGCGGAGCGCGCGTGCGACGAGCTGCGCCCGTTCTTGCGCCGCGAGCTGGGCTGGCCGCTCAGCGAGCTGGGGCGCATCCGTTTGCAGCAGGGTGATATCGACGGCGCGGAGGAGGCATTCCTCGCCGCGCACCAGGCCGGCTGGCAATCACAGCCTGGCCTCGCGCTGGTCCACCTCGCACGCGGCGAGACCGGCGAGGCGGCGGCCGCGATCCGCGATGCACTCGAGCGCCCATCCTACGTGCCCTCGAAGGAGTACCCGCCGAACACCGAGCTCCGCCGCGCGCCGCTGCTCGCCGCGCAGGTCGAGATCGAGCTCGCCGCCGGTGACCTCGCGCGCGCGGCCGCCGCGACCGAGGAGCTCGGCGCGATCGCCGCGCGGTTCGAGAGCAAGGCGCTCGCGGCGATGACCGCGTTCGCGGTCGGCTGCCTGCGGCTCGCCGAGGGCGATCTGTCCACCGCGCGCGCCACCCTCGAGCAGGCGATCGAGCTGTGGAGCGACATCGACGCGCCGTTCGAGATTGCGCGGGCACGTGACCGGCTCGCGGAGGCGCTCGATCGCCAGGGACTTTGCGCCCGCGCGACGCTCGAGCGCGGTGCGGCACGTGCGCTGCTGCAGCGAATGCGCGCCGGCGAACCGGCCGCCGAGCCCGCGGCCGCGGTGCCCGCCACGGTGCCCGCCGTGATCGCCGTTGCCGGGACCTGGTCACGTTCCCGCGCGGGGAACCCCGAGCCGTCGGGCTGGACGACCGCGGTCCCCAGCGCCGTCAACGGCGCGGCGGTCAGCCACAGGTCACGGCGGAGGTGGCGGGCGCGCCGATCAGCGCG
>DAIRFU010000524.1:0-5092 GCA_036794935.1 Kofleriaceae bacterium
GCTGCACCTGCCGAACCGGCGAGACGACTACGGGTAAGCTGGGATCGGCGAAGTAGAATCCGAAGTCGAGCGCTGGGAGGCTGACCTGGCTTCGCTTGAGGACCCTCCCGGAGAAAGGCTTGAGCGGGCTGTCGGGCCGGACGAAGAGCGGGTCGTAGTCGGTCGGCGACGACACGAGCCGGTCGGCGGGAAGGATGTCCCAGTCCTTGTTCAACAGCCACGGCTGCGCTCGCTCGTACCAAGCCGAGCAACGAAATGCCTCGGTGTTGCAGAAGCTGCCAGGTCGCCAAGCGAGCTGCTCTCGATGAATCCTCGCTGCGTTGCCTAAACTGCCGTGGAAGAGGACTGCCCCCTCGCCGAGTCTCGGCCACACTCCTGTCCCCCACCATTCGTCCTGCCACGGAGTGACCTTGTGCCCGGCGTGGAGCGCCGCTGCGGTAACGTCAAACCCGCTTCCAAATACGCCGTGCTCGACCAACCAGTGCATGTCCAACGCAATACTAAACCCGTCGAAGGATGCTGCTAGCGCGATGCGGAACCCTTCTGTCAAACGCCATTGAGAACTGACCCCCAAACGCCACTAAGACTGACCCCACCCATGTGTTCAGTGATTGGCCTTGGTCGAGCTGAGAAGCCCAGCTCGTTTCTTCTGTCGTAATCGGAAGCTGTCGCCCTGGATGACCAGGACGTGACTGTGGTGAAGCACACGGTCGAGGACGGCCGAGGCAATCATCTCGTCGCCGAAGACGTGGCCCCACTGCGTGATGGTTTGGTTTGGTGGTGATGAGTGATGAGCATGCTGCCTTTCTCGTATTGCCTGCTGACGAGCTGAAAGAATTCGTTCATGCCCGGGGATCGCGGTTGCGACCATCACGAGGACGACGAACGCGGCCGGGGGGATCAGAAACGATGCCAGACGTTCGCCGAGCGACAGTCGCCACTCGATCGCGAGCCATGCACACACGATGTTCGCCACGCCGTAGCCGACAATCCGAAGACCGTGTAGCCGCTGATTCCGCGACGCGTGAGCCTCGGTCGTGCACAGCGAGATGTCGCCAGGTCGGTCACCAGCGGCAATCGTACGTCATTCTGGCCGGCCTTCATTCACGATCTGAGATGGGGCTCGAGTGCGGCTACGATGCACGCATGGGACTGATGGGCGATGGCTACCGCGGAACGTATCAGGGACACACGATCGAGTTGATTCGGGACAACCTCGCCAAGAAGCTCAAGCTCGTGATCGATGGTGTCGAGGTCGCGAGCCAGCCTCGAGCGATGCAGCACGACATCACGCTGACTGCAACGCTGGTCCACGAGGGCGTCCCGCACCGGGTAGTCGCCCGCTCGATCGTCGGCCGGACGACATCTGGCACGGTCATGATCGACGACGCGCCGCTGACAATTGCGAAGACGTGATTCGCGCGCCGATGTGAATAGATCGGCCTTCGCGTCCGCTAGGAACGCGTCAGCGTGCAGCGCCGAGTGTCGTGGGTCACGAGGTCACGGGCCGGTGGAAAGCCACCCCAGCGCGGCGCAAGAGTCGCAGAACAGGCCCGCTCCAGCGTCCGAGCTCGGCCGGATGCGTCCGCGGCCTTGGCAGACGTTGCAGTCCACCGCTGCAGCAGGACGCGATGGCAGCATCTCCTGCAACCACGGGTAGCGCGCTCGGTGCCAGCGACAAGAGCCATCGTGCGCAAGCGCTCGGGCAAGGGGGCCAGTGGCACCCCGAAGTCGGAGTCGACCCGCCACAGCGAGCCGTCCGCGCGCAGCAACCAGACCTCCCCGATCGTGCCGAACACGGGCAATCCTCGATGCAGGATTCCCTCGTAGTTGATGTGACCGATCGGCTCCGGCTTCAGCATCTCGATCTCGTGTTCGATTCGCTGCGACAAGTCGGGCCGGATGGTCATGACGACATACTCTCAAGTTCCCGCGCCGTGCGTGAACGCGTTCGAAATACTGCTCTGGGGGCGAGAGGGGCGTCCTACGGGGTCCGGTACTGGGGGCAGGCTGCGAGACGGCTGGATTCCATGCGCCGCGGCACGCCGAAATCTCGTGACCTCGTTGCCAACTACGAGTAGCGTCCGCCGCCGATGCGTCCTGCTTTCGCCTTCGGTGTCGCCTTCGCGGCTGGCCTCGCTGCCTGCGATTCGCAGGGCATGGACGCGATGCCGGACGCTCCTGGTGTCACGCCCGATGTGAGCGCCGACGTACAGAGCGGTCTTCCCCTGCCGGGCTTTGGCGACCTGTCCGGCATGTGCGGCGTGCTCGAGTCGATGGACTTCACGGCGAGCGCGCCGGAGCTGATTCGCGGCACGTTCACGTTCGCGCGTCCATTCGTCGATCCGACCGATCGCCCGCTGCTCACCCCGGGCGGCATCCGCCTCGCCGAGACGCCCAACGCCGGTGGCAGTTCGGGCCTCAGCGAAGTGTTCGCCTACGAACAGCTCGCGCGCTGCGAGCTCGCGACACTGCTCAAGACCGAGACGGAAATCATCTACGACGTGACGGGCAAGATCACCGATCTCGAAGTCTCGCTCGATGGCCACAAGGTCGGCGTCAGTGTCACGCGTGCGGTCGCGTATCCGTTCGGCAGCATGTATACGCTCGAGACGGCGACGGACCTGATGACCAAGAAGCTCGGTGACATCAAGCTGTCATCGCAGAACGTCTCGCAGGCCGATCGTTGGGACAAGCAGATCCTCGCGATCCTCGCGTGGGACGATCAGGCCGCCGACACGATGGCGCAGGCGTGGACCAACACCGATGCGTCGACCAAGGCCGACACGATCGTGATCCTGGTGTCGACTGCCGGCGAAGACTTGTTCGTCTACACGAACATGTAAATCAGTGCTGCGACGCGCAGACGAGCCCGACATTGGCCCGGTCCTGCGTGCACACGCCGAGCTTGGCCTTGTCGATCCGGCAGACGTCGGCGACTCGCTCGCAGACGTCGACGGGATCACTCGTGGTACCGGCGGGCTTACTGGTGCCGCTGGGCCCACACGCGAGCACGAACAGCATGCACAGCAAGCGTGACATGGTCACAGAATAGCGTACCCGGTTCGGGAGCGTGCGCTGGAACGGCTCACGGGTCGATGAAGGCGAGCACCGCATCCCAGAACTGGTCGTTGTGCGGAGCGCCTTCGAGCCGCGGCTGCATCATCGCGCCCGGGATCGACACGATGCTCGCGGGTGCAGCGCCTCCAGCCGACCCGTAGGCTTGCGCGAGCTCGAGGGTGTCCGACACCGGCGCGTTCTGGTCGAGCTCGCCACGGATGATCAGGCCGGGCACTCGCGCGCCGGTGGGATCGTAGGCCGGTAGGCCTGCCAGCTCCTCGGCGATGAGGCCCATCGAGTAGCGACCGGGCTGGTTCGCGAGGGTCCAAGTGGCCACGTCGGGCGGAGACGCGACGAGCACGTTGAAGTAGAGCTCCGGCGGGATGTCGAGATAGCCCTGCGGCGCACCGAAGACCATCGCGCGAAACCCGGGGCTCTGAAAGAACGCGTTGAAGGCATCCGTGGGGGTCCTGTAGAGCATCGATGACAGCGTGCACGACCGGATGCGCGCGGCGTCGGCGCAGAGCTGGGCGGCCACCCCGCCACCTTCGGCTTCTCCGAGCACGTCGACGCGGGGTACGAACCGCGCCGCGCGGATGTAGTCGACGACGTCGCGCATCGCGTCCGTGTGAGCGTCGAACGTCAGCGAGAACCCATCCTCTGGAAACGTGCTCTCGCCACTTCCCTCGAAGTCGAGCGTGAATGCGAAGAAGCCGTGACGGGCGAGGATCTCGCGGCCGCGATAGCCATCGATCGGGATGTTGTAGAGCTCGCCGCTCGTCGGCGTTCCGTTCAAGAGCACGATCGCGCGACGGGGCCACCGCAGCAGCGACTCGATCGTGAACGACTCGCGCGCCACCACCCGGCCCTGGTCGCCGACGCGGATCGTGTGGGTCCGCGTGATCACGGGGCCGTGTGGGAACGAGAGCGCGGCCTGGTCCACACTCGACGTCTCGTCGACATCATCCACAGCGCAGCTCCAGAGCAGCGCGCCGATAAGCAAGCACCCGACGATTCGATTCCGCATCACGTAGCGGTACACTGGAAGGCGTGATCCCGACCATGGTGCATCTGCACTACACCTCGCTCCGACGGACTCACCCTTGATCCATCGACGCAGCGACGGCACGACCCGCGCGATGGGCGAGATCGCCGAGCTCGCGCTGAGCTGCGACGATCAGGTGGAGTTTCGTGACCGGCTGCTCGACCGACTCGATCAGCTGATCGGCTTCGATCTGGCGTCCCTCCACTCGGGCCGCGATCCGCGGCAGGCATCGATGCGCATGCGCGGCTACGACGTCGAGCTCGTCGCGGAGCGACTGCTGGGCTACATGATGGAGCTCGAGCCCGGCGAGCTGGCAGCGGCCGATAGCGATCGGCCGCTCGTCGACACCGACGTGCTCTCGCTGAAGCGCCGCGAGCGCCTGTCGCTCTACCGCGAGCAGCTCCGGCCGCACGGCGTCTCGGTGATGATGACCACGATCTGGCGTGATCGGAATGCCGGCTTTGGCTTCCACCTCGCTCGCTGCGGGCGTGGCCGCCAGTTCCATCGCCACGAGATCGACACCCTCGAGCAGGTGCTACCCGCGATCAAGCTCGCCGAGTCGTACGTGGCCGCGCGCGCGATGGCAGCCGACCGTCCCGCCACCCGATCGTTCGACGCCTGGGCAGATCAGGTCGGCTTGACCCGCGCCGAGCGACGTGTCGCCGAGCTCGTCGTGCGTGGGCTCCAGAACCGCGAGATCGCGACGCTGCTCGGCGTCTCGGCACTGACCGTTCGCAATCAGCTCGGCGCGGTGTTTCGCAAGGCCGAGGTGACCAATCGCTCGGAGCTCGCGTTTGTCTGCGCGAGCGCCCATGGGGATCGACATTCGCCGGACGAGCCGCCAGCCTGGCCCGACTTCTTCCGCTCGCCATCGCACGCGAGGTGATGCCTCTACGGTGCCGCGGTCACGAGGTACTTCTCCCCCGTCGCGGTCTGCGCGCAGCGCCGCAGGACGTCCGCGTCGAGCAGCTGCGCGAGCCCGATGCG
>DAIRFU010000525.1:0-5078 GCA_036794935.1 Kofleriaceae bacterium
ACCGTTTCCGTTCGGCGATGCGGCGAGCGGAGCCGAGCCCTGGTGGCCCGCGCTCCACGCGCCCGATCTGATCGATCCCGCGCGGCAGACCGTGCTCGCCCCGTGCTGGCCGGGCAACGGCTCGACCTGGCGCGGCTTCGACGACGGTCCGCTGCCGCCGCTGTCCGCGCTCGGACTCGCCGACCTCATCGAGGCGTGGCTCGAGGGCCTCGGCTGCCACACGCCGGTCACGTTCATCGGCGCGAGCCTGGGCGGCATGGTCGGCGTCGCGCTCGCCGTCCGCCACCCCGAGCGCGTCGCGCGGCTCGTCACGATCTCGGCGGGTCTGCGGCCGGACGGCTGGGGCACCGCGACGCGCCACCTCCAGCGCGAGCTCGTGCGTGACGGCCAGCGCAGCGGCGACGTTGCCACCGGGATGATCCGCGCGCGCCAGCTCGGCATGCTGACATACCGGGGCCGCGACGAGCTCGATACGCGGTTCGGCGTGCTCGCGCCCGAGCTCGAGCGCCCACCGGTCGCCGCCTACCTCGAGCACCACGGCCAGCGCTTCGCGGCGCGGTTCCCGGTGCGCACGTTCCTGCTGCTCAGCGAGGCGATCGATCGCGCGCACTTCGGCACCGACCCCGGCGCCGTACGCGCCGAGCTCGCGCGGGTGACGGCCGACGTGCTGATCGTCGGCGTGCCCGGCGACCTGCTGTTCCCGTTCGCGCTCCAGCACGAGCTGTATCGCGAGCTCCAGGCCGCCGGTGCGAGTGCGTCCCTGTGGAAGCTCGACTCCGAGTTCGGCCACGACGCGTTCCTCGCGGACCAGGACCGCCTCGCCGAGCTGCTCCTCGACAGCGGCTTCTTCGTCCAGCCCGCCCCCGAGGCCCGCCGGCGCTTCCATGGCATCGGCGCCAGGCCGCTGCGCGAGATCCGGATCGGCCTCGTCGGCTGCGGCACCGTCGGCACCGGCGTGCTCGAGCTGCTCGATCGCCAGCGCACGTCACTCGCCGAGCGCTACGGTGTTCGGTTCCGGGTCACCCACATCGCGGTGCGCGATCTCGACAAGCCCCGCACGCCGCTCGCCGCCGGTATCCCGCGCACCACCCTGCCGCTCGAGCTGGTCGCCGCGCCTGACGTCGACGTGATCGTCGAGGTCGCCGGCGGCGATGCCGTCGGTCCGGCGGTCACGGCTGCCCTCGCCGCGGGCAAGCCGGTCGTCACCGCGAACAAGGCGCTGCTCGCGAAGCACCTCGCCACGCTCGGCGTGCTCGCGCAGCGTACCGAGACGCCGCTGCTCTGCGAA
The DNA here is from genome assembly GCA_036794935.1 of Kofleriaceae bacterium. GTDB lineage: Bacteria > Myxococcota_A > Polyangia > Haliangiales > Haliangiaceae > JABFXX01. The sequence goes on from DAIRFU010000525.1 coordinate 1,289, forward strand.
GCCGCGGCCGCGGCAGCGATCCCGATCATCCGTCAGCTCTCGCAACGGGCCGACGAGGTCGACTCGCTGATGGGCATCGTCAACGGCACGTGCAACTTCATCATCACGCGCCTCGAGCAGGACGAGCTGCCGCTCGATCGCGCGATCGCGGAGGCCCAGGCGCTCGGGCTCGCCGAGGCCGATCCGTCGGCCGACCTCCACGGTCACGACGCCGCCGCGAAGCTCTCGATCCTCGCGTATCGCGCGTTCGGCGTCTGGGTGCCACCGCACGAGCTGCCGGTGCGCGGCATCGGCGAGCTGTGGCCCGCGGACTGCGACCTCGCCGAGGCGATGGGCTTCCGGATCCGCCTCATCGCGCGCGCCGCCCGGACCGCCGCCGGGTTCACCGCCGGCGTCGAGCCGCTGCTGTTGCCCGACTGGCACCTGCTCGCCTCCGTCGAGGAGGAATACAACGCCGTCTACATGCGCACCGCGGCGTCGGGCGATCTGTCGCTGTTCGGCAAGGGGGCCGGCGCGCTGCCGACGGCGAGCGCCGTGCTCGGCGACCTGATCGATCTCGCGCAGGATAACTCGGTGCAGTGGCCGGCGCCGCGCGACACGCCGCTCGTGCCGCCGCCGCCGCGCCGCCATTACCTGCGGGTCAGCGCGGAGACGCACCCGGGCCTCGCTCGCCGCGTCGACTCGATCGTGCGGCGTGCCGGGCTGGCGGTGCAGAACCGGGCGGCGCGCGGTGAATCGCATGTCACGCATCACGGCTTCTTGCTCTCGCCCTCGGACGACGCGGCGGTCGCGGGGCTCGTCGACCAGCTGCGCGCGCTCGGCCGCGTCGAGCAGGTCTTGTGGCTGGGGGTGTCGGAGTGAGCGGCGCGAACCTCCAGGCCTGGCTCGATCCGGCGCGCGCGCCCGCCGAGCGCCCGCCTCTCTCGGCGATGGGCACCGCGACGCGCGAGCTCCATGCGGCGATCGACGCGAACGCGCCATACCTGCAACCGGAGCTGCGCAGCATCCAGCGCGACCTCGGCGACTCCGCCGGCGGCATCGCGTGGCAGGAGGCGAAGGCGCGCTTCGTGGCCACCGGCGACGGTGCGTGGTCCGAGCTCGACCACCTCTACGCCCGCTACGGCACGCCGGGCACGAGCGAGCTGATCGCGGCGCTACGCGGGCTCGAGCACGCCCGCTGCGCGTTCGCGGTCGACTGCGGCATGCAGGCCGTCGCGCTGGTCGCGGACGTCTCGATCCGTCACGGCGCACACGCGATCGCGTTGCGCCAGGTCTACAACAAGACGCGCGCGTTCTACGACGCGACCGCGAAGCGCGTCGGCGCGACGCTGACGCTCGTCGACGATGGCGACCTCGATGCGCTCGCCGCGGCGCTGCGGCCCGAGACCGCACTCGTGTTCGGCGAGACGTTCACGAACCCGCTCGGCCGCGCGCAGGACGTGCCCGCGCTCGTCGAGCTCGTCCACCGCGTGCCCGGCGCGCGCCTCGTGATCGACTCGACGATCGCGACGCCGTGGGGCATCAGGACGCCGCTGCTCGATCAAGGTGTCGACGTGGTCACCGGCAGCATGACCAAGGCGCTCGGCGGCCAGGACGCGGCGCTCGGCGGCTACATCGCGACGAACCACGCCGACATCGGCAACCAGATCATGGACCTCATCGCGATGCGCGGCGGCATCCTCGACGACGACCGTGCGCGTCGCGTCGCCGCGAACCTCGCCACCGCCGAGCGCCGCCACGCCCGCCGCTGCGAGACCGCCGCGAAGGTCGCCGCGTTCCTCGCGAGCCATCCGCGTATCGAGAAGGTGTTTCACCCGAGCCGGCCCGAGCACCCCGACGCGGCGATCATCGCGCGCGACTACGTGCGCACCGGCTCGTTGCTCGCGTTCCGGGTCGCCGGCACCGACGAGGCCGGGCACCGGCGGGTCGCCGACATGCTCGCGTCGTGCGGCGTGCTGCGCTACGCGCTCTCGTTCGACGGCCTGGTCACCAAGATCAACCACCACCGCTCGGTGTCGGAGTACTTCACACCGCCCGAGATGGTCGCCCGGCTCGGCATCGATCGGCTGGTCCGGCTCGGCATCGGCATCGAGGACGCCGACGATCTGATCGCCTGCCTCAACTGGACGCTCCACCACGTGTAGCTAGAACATGCCGGACAGCGCGAGGCCCGGCGCGTTGCGGATCGACGTCGGCGCGATCATCGCGGTCGGTCCGTGCGCGCGGAAGCGATAGTCGGGCGCCATGTTGCGCGTCAGGTGAGTCGTGAGCGCGAACCCGCCCCACACGCCGCCGAGGGTGATCGCCGCGCCGGCGCGCACCGCGTCCTCGTCTGCCGAGTCCGCGAGCAGCAGGATCGACGTACCGACGCCGGCGAGCCCGCCGAGCAAGGAGCCGAGCTCGACGTAACGGGCGCGCGAGTGCGACCAGTCGAGCCGGTTGCCGAACGCCATGCCCGCGGCGAGGCCGCCGTCGAAGCCGGCCGCCGTCAGACCGAGGAACGCGTCGCCCGAGGTGTCGTCGGGTTGCACGATGGCGAGCGCGAGCAGCGTCGAGGTCACGCCCATCAGCCCGAACGTCTCGACGACGGTGACCTGGGCGCGCGTCGGCCGGATGCGGTCCGCCGCGTACAGACCGATCCCTGCGAGGCCCCAGCTCGATGCGAGCACGAACGTGTTCACCTTTTCGCTCACGTTGTCAGTCGCGTCGAAGAGGCCGAGAGGCTCCGAGAGCAAGACCGCGTTGACGGTGCCGGTGATCATGCCGAGCCGCCACGCGTCCGCCATGCCGCCGGTCATCGTGTGGTTGCGCGTGCCGTAGATCGATCCGAGCACGCCGCCGGCGGTCGAGCCCATCACGACCAGGGTGCCGGTCCGCAGGTCTTCGGCGTCGAGCAGGTCGAGCAGCACGAACCCGCTGTAGAACGACGCCGCCGTCGTCGAGATCACGAAGCTCGCGCGGCCGCCGTCCTTGCTGTCGTCCTCGGAGATCGCGACCACGCCGGCTGCCGGTGCGAGCGGCGCCGGGGCACCGGGCGGGCCCGCGGCCGGCGTGACGGCCGGCCCATACGTCAGCCGACCACCGCGCGCGACCAGCTCGTCGGCGAGACGCGCGAGCTCGCGCGATGACTCGCGCCGCTCCGGCGTGCTCGCGGCGGCGGCGAGCGCGCCGAAGCCAGCCGAGGCCGTCGCGAAGTCGCCGCGGACCATCGCGTCGAACGCGGCGTCGAACTGCGCCTGCTCGTCCATCACCGGTGCCGTCGGGGCGCCCGCCGGCATCGGTGGCGGTGGATCACCCGTCGCCGGCTGCGCCGCCGCCGCGCCGACCCAGAGCACCATCGATACGAGCACCAGGAAGATCCGCCCCATTCGCGCCAGTGTATCCCGGCGCCGGCCCGCACCATGGGTAAGATGTGGCAGCGTGCGTCGCCGCTTCGTCAACTGGGGCAAGACCGTCACCACGCGGCCGAGCGCGTGGCTCGCGCCCGCGAACGAGGCGGAGGTGATCGCCGCCGTGCGCGGTGCCGCGGGGCGGCGGCTACGCGTCGTCGGCGGCGGTCACTCGTGGTCCGCGATCGCGGCGCCCGAGCAGGTCGCCCTCACGCTCGACCGGCTGGCCGGCGTGATCGCGCGCGACGAGGCGACGGTCACGGTGCGCGCCGGCACGCGGCTGCGCGATCTGAACACCGCGCTGGCCGCCGAGGGCTACGCGCTGCCGATCCTCGGCTCGATCGCCGAGCAGTCGATCGCCGGGGCGATCGCGACCGGCACCCACGGCTCGAGTCTGGTCC